>DASRBM010000249.1:0-4202 GCA_035653635.1 Acidimicrobiales bacterium
GTGCCACCGCACGGCCCCGTCGGCGCCGGCCCCGACCGGCGCGGCCGGGTCGACCCGGGGGGACTCCTCGAGGAAAGCGGATTTGTCGAGGAGCTCCTCGCCGTAATTCTCACCGATCTCCTGCAGGCCCAGCGCGAGCGCCGTCTCCACCGCCCGCAGGTCGAATCCCTTCGTGACCGCCAGCACCGTCACCCCGGCGGGGTCGCCTCCGCCGGCCTCGATCCGGCGCCGGACCCGCGCCAGGTTCTCCGCCACCGCCTCCGCCGGCACGGGCGCGACGAGCGGGGGGCGCGTCACGTGCGCCACACGAGCAGCGCCTGGCGCTGCTCCTCGGCCCGCCGCCGGTGGGAGAAGGCGTCGGGTCCGCACCCGGTGCAGGCCCCGTGCCGCTCCACCTGCACGACCCCCGCCCCGCGCAGCGCCGCCGTCACGCCGGCGCCGAGGTCGAGGGCCGACGTCCCCCAGGTCGTACGCGCCAGGACCGCGTCGCCGTAGCGGGCGGCGAGGGGCGCCGCCTCCTCGGGGCCGAACTCGTAGCAGCACGGGCCGATGCACGGCCCGAGCGCGGCGACGACGTCCGAGGCGCCCCACGCCCGCAGTGCCGCCACCGCGGCCTCGACGACGCCGGCCGCCAGTCCCCGCCACCCCGCGTGCACGGCGGCGAAGCCGCCTTCGGGGCTGGCGAGGGCCAGGGGTGCGCAGTCGGCCGTGAGCACGGCCAGCGCGGAGCGGTCGTCGCGGGCCACGAGCGCGTCCCCGTCGGGGAACGAGCCCCCTTCCACTGGGGCGCGGTAGGCGGTGCACGTCGCCGGTGGCTGCTCGCCGTCGGCCACGACGGCCACCACGTCGCACCCGTGCACCTGGTGCAGGCGCCGCACCACTTTGCCCGTCGGCACGCCGTCAGGCAGTGGGGCGCCGCGACCCAGTTGCCGCTGGTCGCCCTCGCCGCGTCCGGTCCACCGGGCGCGCACGGGGGTGGCGCCGAGGACGAGCGGCGGGTGTGGGGGCTGCCCGGCGCGGCCGGGCCCGGCGCCGGTCAGCGCAGGAAGGAAGGGACGTCGAACTCGTCGTCGCCGAGGTCGAGGTCCTCGTCCTCGGCGGGCAGGGCGAAGATGTCCTCGTGCACGGTGTCGAGTCCGAGCACCTGGCTCCGCTCGGCCGGGCGCGGGTCGCCGCTGCGACCCTCCTCCCAGCGTTCGAATCCCGCGGCGATGACGGTGACACGGACGTCGTCGGCCATGGCCTCGTCGACCACGTTGCCGAAGATGATGTTGGCGTCGGGATGGGCGACACCGTGGATGATCTCCATGGCCTCGTTCACCTCGAACAGCCCGAGGTCCGGTCCGCCGGCGATGTTCACGAGGATGCCGCGCGCGCCTTCGATGGAGGCCTCGAGCAAGGGGCTCGTGATGGCGGCGCGGGCCGCGTTCACGGCACGGCCCTCACCGGTCGCCTGTCCGATGCCCATGATGGCCGTCCCCGCGTTCGACAGCACCATGCGCACGTCGGCGAAGTCGGTGTTGATCTGGCCGGGGATGGTGATGAGGTCGGTGATCCCCTGCACGCCCTGCAGCAGCACCTCGTCGGCCATCTTGAACGCGTTCACCATCGACGTCTTCTCCGTCGAGACGTTGAGCAGGCGATCGTTCGGGATGATGATGATGGCGTCGACCTTCTCCTTGAGCCGCTCGATGCCGGCGTCGGCCTGCACCGACCGGCGGCGACCCTCGAAGGAGAACGGCCGCGTCACCACACCGATGGTGAGCGCACCCTGCGACTTGGCGATCTCGGCGACGACAGGGGCCGCGCCGGTACCCGTGCCGCCGCCCTTGCCGGCCGTGATGAACACCATGTCGGCGCCCTTGAGCGCCTCTTCGATCTCGCCGCGGTGCTCGTCGGCCGCCTGCCGGCCCACGTCGGGATCGCTTCCGGCGCCGAGCCCGCGCGTGAGCTGACGGCCGATGTCGAGCTTCAGATCGGCGTCGCTCATGAGCAGCGCCTGGGCGTCGGTGTTCATGGCGATGAACTCCACGCCGCGCAGGCCGGACTCGATCATGCGGTTGACCGCGTTGACACCGCCGCCGCCGACGCCGACGACCTTGATGACAGCGAAGTAGCTGCTCTGTGCAGGACCGGTCATCGACTCTCCTCGTCCATCGCCCGCATCTCGGACGCACCGCGGATGGCCGGGCCCTGGTCTTGCCGAGGAGCCAGCGCCGTGACCAGCGCCCTCACCCTCGACCACAGCTTCATCCGGTGACGGCGCCCTCACCATACGGCGGGCCCCGAAGGCGGTCAAGCAGGCGCTGACGCCCCCGCGGGCGCCGCCGCGCCCGTCGCAGATGCACCCGTCGGCGTCGGGGAGACGGGGGCTACGGTCGGTTCGGCGGGCACCCGGACGTCGATCACCGAGGGTCCCGTCGGTGCCGCCGCGCTGAGCACGCTCGCCAGCGCGGCCAACTTGGCGCCGACGTCGGTGGCCGGTCCGAGCTCGGCCGACACCCCGCCGCCGAGGTCGATCGTCACCGACCCGTCGCCGGCGACGGTGACCTGGTGCACCCGCCCCGGCAACGCCTCTTCGCAGGCGGCGGCCACCGCCAGTCCACCGGCGGCACGCCCGTCGAGCGTCGACCCCGGTGCGCCGGCGTGCCCGGTCGTCACCACCGTCACCACACCGGCGGGCGCCGACGCGACCCACTCGAGCACCCTTCCGGTGCCGTCCACCAGGGCGAAACCACCGGACGCGCCGCGCGCCACCACGGCCACGGCCGTCCGCTCGCGCACCTGCACCACCACCGTGTCGGGCCAGTGGCGCGTCACCGTGGCGCTCGCCACCCAGGGCAGCCGGGCGATGCGAGCGGCCGCCGCGGTCGAGTCGACATCGACGAGCGGCGGAGCGCCGTCGAGACCCGCCGCCCGCAGCACGGCGGCCGTGGTCGTGTGGTCGGTGCCCTGCACCTGCACGTGGCGGGCGGACAGCAGGCTCGAATGGAGGACCACGAGCGCGGCGACACCGAGGGCGACGACGACCACACCGGTCACGACCAGACGCAGTCGCTTGCGGCCCCGGGCCCGGGTCACCGCCGCGCGCCGGCGACCGATCCGGGGATCCATGCGGGGCCGGGTGGCGGTGGTCGTCGGGCTCACCCTCGACCTCCACCAGAGGATGAGGTCCGCTCGTCCCCGAAGGCGCCGGCGGACTCGACGAAGGGAAGCTCGGTGTCGGGGAAACCCACCATGCGCAGCTCGGGCACGAGCGTCACCCCCGTCCGCTCGGCCACCGTGTCCCGGACGAGGTCGATGAGCCGGCGCACGTCGTCGGCCGAGCCGCCTTCGTCGGCCTGGATGAAGTTGGCGTGCTTGGGCGACACCTCGGCCGTGCCCAGTCGCCGTCCCTTGAGCCCGGCCTGCTCGATGAGGAGCCCGGCGGGGCCCTCGGCCGGATTGGTGAAGACCGACCCGGCGTTCGATCCCCCGGGCTGGTGGGCCCGTCGCCATCGGACCACCTCCGACAGCGCCCGTTGGGCGGCGTCGGCGTCGCCGGGCTCGAGCGCGAACTCGGCCCACACGACCACGTCCGCCGCTTCCACCGACGACCGCCGGTAGCTCGCACGGAACTCGTCGGCCGCGCAGTCGCGCCCGGCGCCGGTGGCGAGGTCGAACACCCGGTAGCGGGCGAGGACCGCCGCCGTGTCGGAGCCGTGTCCTCCGGCGTTCATGCGCAGCGCCCCGCCCACCGAGCCCGGCACCCCGACGGCCCACTCGAGGCCGCGCAGGCCGGCGGCGGCCGAGCGCCGGGCGACGACGGGATAGCCCGTCGCGCCGCCGGCGCGGACGACGGCGCCGTCCACCGTCACCCATGTCATCGCCGCACCCGGCGCGAGGACGAGACCGGGGAACCCGGCGTCGGCGACGAGCAGGTTGGATCCCTTGCCCACCACGAGGACGGGCACGGGCGCGGCCGCCACGTGCAATGCGTCGTGCACGGCGCGCAGGTCGTCCTCGTCCTCCACCTCGAACCACCACGCCGCCGGACCGCCCACGCGGTACGTCGTGCGGCTCCCGAGCGGCTCGCCGGGCCGCACGCGCTCCCCCACCGACGCCCGGAGGGCTTCGGCGGCGCGCCCGAGTGCCTCGCCGCCCGCCACGCTCACCATGTCGGCGAGGCGAGGAGCTCGTCGGGAAGTGTGGTGAGGTCGCCC
>DASRBM010000250.1:0-7527 GCA_035653635.1 Acidimicrobiales bacterium
CGCCTTGAACCCATCCACGTCGAAGCTGCCGTCGTCATTCAGGAACTTGAGGAGATTCAGGCTGGCCAGATTGCACGCGCTGTTGTCGAGGTGCATGTATTCCGAGCAAGGGTTACTGCCATTGATGCGCCCCGCGTTCGGCGCCGTGTGCCAACGGTTGATGGTCGTGTCGAACTGCATGCCCGGGTCGGCGCACTCCCAGGCGGCGTGGGCCACCTGACGGAACAGGTCTCGAGCCTTCACCGTGCGCACGGCCCGGCCGTCGGAGCGGGCCGTGAGGGCCCAGTCGGCGTCGTCCAGGACGGCCTGCATGAACTCGTCGGTGACCCGGACCGAGTTGTTGGCGTTCTGGTACTGAATGGAGAAGGAGTCCTTGCCGTCGAGGTCCATGTCGAACCCGGCGTCGCGCAGCACCCGCGCCTTGCGCTCCTCGAGCGCCTTGCACCAGACGAAGTCCTCGATGTCAGGGTGGTCGACGTCGAGGATGACCATCTTCGCCGCCCGGCGCGTCTTGCCGCCGCTCTTGATCGTGCCGGCGGACGCATCGGCCCCCCGCATGAACGACACGGGGCCGCTGGCCGTGCCGCCGCCCTGCAAGAGCTCGACCGAACCCCGGATGCGCGACAGGTTCACGCCGGCACCGGAGCCGCCCTTGAAGATGATCCCCTCTTCCCGGTACCAGTTGAGGATGGAGTCCATCGAGTCGTCGACGGACAGGATGAAGCACGCGCTCGCTTGTGCCGGCACCCCCTTCACCCCGATGTTGAACCACACCGGCGAGTTGAAGGCGGCCTTCTGGGTGACGATGACATGCTTGAGCTCGTCGCTGAAGGCGTCGGCCTCGGACTGGTCGACGAAGTAGCCGTCCTTGATCCCCCAGGCGGTGATGGTGTCGACCACCCGGTCCGCCACCTGCTTGAGCGAGGTCTCCCGCTCGGCGGTGCCGGTGGTGCCACGGAAGTACTTCTGGGCCAGGATGTTGGTGGCGTTCAGGCTCCACCCGGCAGGGATCTCGACACCCAGCTGCTCAAAGGCGACCTCGCCCGTGCGGTAGTCGGTGATCCGGGCGTCGCGGCGCTCCCACACGACCTCGTCGTACGGATGCACGCCCTCGGTGGTGTAGTGCCGACGGATCCCGATGGCGGTCCGCTGCGGTGCGATGGCCATGTGAAGCCCACCCCTTTCCTTCTTCTTCAGCGTACGGTGGCGACGACCCCGGGGACTCGGGCGCTCCCCCGCCCGACCACAACATGTTGTGGTCCCTTCGACCGCCGCCACAAGATGCGGAGGTTCATTACAGCACTGTAGTTACGAAGGTGTCAACGGATCCGGCGCCGCCGAAGCCCTGGTCGCGGCCCGTTCGCGATGGTTTGCACTCGTGTCCGGACGCACGAGGCCCGGGGCCGGGCGGCGGTACCGGGGGTAGGGTCCCGCCCCGTGACCGCCCCCCGACCGGCCACCGTGATCGCCGTGGATGCCGGCACCACCGGGGTGCGGGCGCTGGCCGTGGACGCCGCCGGAGCCGTGGTGGACGTGGCCTACCGCGAGCTCGCCCAGCACTTCCCCCACCCGGGCTGGGTGGAGCACGACGCGGCCGAGATCTGGGCCCATGTGCAGACCACGGTCGCCGAGGTGGCGGCCCGCCAGCACGACGCCGGACGGACGGTCGCCGCCATCGGCATCACCAACCAGCGCGAGACGGTCGTCGCTTGGGATCGCCGCACCGGAGCGCCGCGGCACCGGGCGCTCGTGTGGCAGGACCGTCGCACCGCGGGCGAGTGCGACCGCCTGCAGCGCGCCGGCCACCTCGACGACGTCAGACGGCGGACGGGGCTCGTGCTCGACCCCTACTTCTCGGCCACGAAGATGGCCTGGCTGCTGCGCGAGGGCGGCGTCGAACCCGACGACGACCTCGTGCTCGGGACGGTCGACTCCTGGGTGGCCTGGAACCTCACCGGCGGCCCGGAGAAGGGCGTGCTCGTGACCGATCCGTCGAACGCGAGTCGCACCCTGCTCTACGACATCGTCGAACGCCGGTGGTCACCCGAGCTGGCCGACGTCTTCGGGGTGCCACTGCGCCACCTGCCCGAGGTCGTCCCCACCTGCGGGCGGGTCGGCACCGTCGCCGGACCTCTCGCCGCGGCCGAAGGGCTCGCCGGCGTGCCCGTGAGCGCCATGGCCGGCGACCAGCAGTCGGCGCTCTTCGGACAGGCGTGCTTCAGCCCCGGGATGGCCAAGGCCACCTACGGCACCGGCAGCTTCGTGCTGCTGCACGTCGGCGACCGGGCACCCGACCCGGCTGAGGGACTCCTCACCACGGTGGCATGGGACCTCGGCGCCCACGCCGGAACCGCACCGCCGGTCGCCTACGCGCTCGAGGGCGCCGTCTTCGTCACCGGCGCCGCCATCCAGTGGCTGCGTGACGGCCTCGGCCTCATCGAGCAGGCCGCCGACATCGGGCCGCTGGCCGAGAGCGTGCCCTCCTCCGAGGGCGTCACCGTCGTTCCCGCCTTCACCGGGCTCGGCAGCCCCTGGTGGGACCCCTATGCCCGGGGCACCATCACCGGCCTCAGCCGGGGGCTCGGCAAGGCACACATCGCCCGGGCCGTGGTGGAGGCGATCGCCCTCTCCGTGCGCGACGTCGTGGACTGCATGACCGCCGCCGCCGGCCGGCCCCTGCACGAGCTACGGGTGGATGGCGGCGCATCGGTCATGGACCTGCTCCTGCAGCTGCAGGCCGACCAGGTGCGGGTGCCGGTCCGACGCCCGACCTCCCCCGAGACGACCGCCCTCGGCGCCGCCACGCTGGCCGGGTTGGCCGAAGGCGTGTGGCCGTCACTCGACCACCTGGCGTCGTTGTGGCAACAGGACGTGCAGTACGAGGCGCTGAGCACGGAGCTCGCCGCCGATCGGGCCCACGGGCAGTGGCTGCTCGGCGTCGAACGCTCCCGGCAGTGGGCGACAGGGGCACCCGCCTGACGCGATAATCGCGGCCGATGGAACCGCCCGACACGCAGTACGTGTTGTCAGACGGGCTTCACATCGCGTATCAGGCGTTCGGCAGCGGGCCCGACGTCGTGATGATCCCCCCGCTGGTCTCCAACGTGGAGCTCTCGTGGGACCACGAGCTCTACCGCCGGGTCCTCGAATTCGACGCGCAGCACCTGCGCGTCGTGATGTTCGACAAGCGCGGCATCGGGAGCTCGGACCGCTTCGAGCGCATCCCGACGCTCGAGGAGCGGGTGGACGACATCGTCGCCGTGATGGACGCGGAAGGGATCGAGCGGGCGAGCATCATCGGGATGTCGGAGGGCGGCCTGATGGCCCAGCTGTTCGCGGCGCGCTTCCCCGAGCGGGTCGACAAGCTCGTCCTCCTCAACTCGAGCCCCGGGGCCGGAGCCGGACCGCTGCTCGAGCAGTACCGCGAAGCGGGCGATCCCCTGTTCGACTGGTCGGAGTGGTTCGGCAACTGGAAGCGGCTCGTGGAGACATGGGGGACCGATCCCTCGTTCATGATCGACTGGATGATGCCGAGCCAACGCGACAATCCGTCGTTCGCGCGATGGGTCGGAAGGCTCCAGCGCCAGACCGCCAGTCCAGCCGACATCGAGCGGCAGATCACGAGCGTGGTCAGCCTCGACGCCATGTCCGTGCTCAAGGACATCAAGGCGCCGACGCTGGTCGTCCACGTGAAGGGCGACCGCGTCCTCGGCGTGGCGTCGGGCCGGATCCTCGCCGATCACATACCCGGCGCCCGGTTCATGGAGGTCGAGGGTGAGGACCACTTCCTGTGGGTGATGCCCCACTGGCGCACCTTCGTGGATCCGCAGCTCGAGTTCCTCACCGGACTGCCTCCCGCCACCACGACGCACCGTCGGTTCGCGGCCGTGCTCTTCACCGACCTCGTCGACTCGACCGCCCGTTCGGCCGCCGCCGGCGATGCCGCCTGGCGCGGCACCCTCGAGAGTCACGACCGCATCTGCCGCGAGGTGGTGGAGCGCAGCGCAGGGCGCCTGGTGAAGAGCACCGGCGACGGTCTGCTGGCCGTCTTCGACACCCCGTCACAGGCGGTGCGGGCAGCGGCCGACATGGTGACGAAGCTCAACGCCATCGATCTCGGCGTGCGCTGTGGCATCCACGCCGGTGAGATGGAAGTGCGCGACGACGGCGACATCACGGGCACCGCCGTCAACCTGGCGGCCCGCGTCGAACAGGCTGCCGGCGTCGGCGAGGTCTACGTCTCCTCCACCGTCCGGGACCTGCTCCTCGGCGGGGAGCACCGTTTCGCCGATCGGGGCGAGCACCAGCTGAAGGGCATCGAGGGCTCCTGGAAGCTCTACGCGCTCGAACCCTGACGCCGGGGCGCCCCGGGCGCCGGCCGCGTGTCAGCGGGCCCGGCCCCATGCCGCCAGCACCGCCCGGTACCGGGCGTCCCAGGCGTCGTAGCGGTCGCGCAGACGGGAGCCGGGCCACGTGCGTGGGAGCAGCTCCTCGGGCAGCAGCGGGTCGGACTGCAGGTGCCGGAGCACGGCGGCCGAAAGGACGAAGCCCCGGGCCAGTTGGGCCGCGTCGCGCACCGGCAACCGGTCGAGCGCGGTGAGGAGCGCCGTCGCCCTGGTGGCCCATCCGTCGAGGTTCCACAGCGACGCCGCCAACGCCACCGGATCACCTTCGGGCTCGGCGGTGAAGCGCGCCACGACACCCACGTCGTCGAGGACGACCGGCAGGTTGTCGGGTCGGGTCCACACCCCCTGGCGCAGCTCGCCCAAGCGGGACTGCACGAGGATCCGCCGGCGCTCGCTGCGCACCTCGGCCGCGCTGGCGGCCGGGTCGAGCACGGCGACGTGCCACCGGCCCGACCACAGGCCGGTCCATCCGGCCCGACTGGTCGCCTGGCGGGCCTGGCGCTCGAGGAGCCGGCCGGCAAGCCGGTAGCGCCCCGACCCGTCGGTGGTCGCCTCCCCCGAGGTCACCATCCGGCTCAGCGCCACCCGGGCCCGGTTCTCGTTGATGCCGAACAGGCCGGCCATGTGCACGAGATGGGCGACCGGCAGCTCGGGCGGGTCGGCCCCGAGCAGGGTGCTGGCCAGGACGGACCGGGCCGTGAGGGGTCTCTCCCCCTCGACCAGGACGTCCGCCGGCGCCCGTCCCCCTGCCTCTCCATTACTGGATTGCATCAGTTGTAGAGAATATGTAATATCGACGCGTGACCGCCACGATGGTCGCGCCGGCCGACACCCGGCCCGACGTCCTGCCCACCGAGCGGCTGCTGCCCACGGGCATGCCCCGCCCCGAGATCCGCGCCGCACTGCGGCGCATCTCCAACCTCGGCAACGCCAAATCGGTGCTGGTGCTGTGGACGTGGGCCGTCGGCATGATCGCGCTCGCCCTGTGGTGGGGGAACCCGGTCGGCTTCGTGCTCGCCTTCGTGCTCATGGGGCCCGTCTACACCCGCTTCGCCATCCTCATGCACGAGGCGGCCCACAAGCTGCTGTTCACCGACAAGAAGGTGAACGACTTCGTCGGCACCTGGCTCATCGCCTACCCGGCGTGGACACCGATCGGCCTCTACCGCCGTGCCCACTTCGCCCATCACCGCGAGGAGTTCGGCCCCGACGAGCCCGACATGGCCTTCTACGGCGGCTATCCCTGCACCCGCCGGCGCCTGCTGCGCCGTCTCGGACGCGACGCCGTCGGCATCTCGGGGTGGAAGAACTTCGTCAAGTTGCTGAAGGCCGTCCGCTACCCGACCGTCCGGCGGGTGGCGGTGTCGATCCTGGCCGTGCAGGTCGTCCTGTGGACGGCCTCCGCTCTCCTCACCGGACGGTGGTGGATCTATCCCGTCTTCTGGTGGCTGCCGTGGATGACGCAGTGGCGCGTCCTCAACCGGCTGCGCTCCATCGCCGAGCACGGCGGTCTCGAGAAGAGCAAGGACCGCCGGGTCACGACCCACCACGTGCGCCAGTCGTGGGCGGCCCGTTTCTGGCTGGTCCCCTACAACACCGGATGGCACCTCGCCCACCACGTGGACATGGGCATCCCGTGGCGGAACCTCCCGAAGATGCACGAGGAGCTCGTCCGGGCCGGCTACGCCACCGAAGGCCTCACCTACCCGAGCTACCTGGCGCTGTGGCGGGCCCTGTCGTCGGCCTCGACCGACACCCGCCGCCAGCCGGCGGTCGCCTGACACCGCGTGACCAAGGGCCCTGGTCCCCGGGCCCGGTGGCGGTGATGGTGGTGGCGGAGGGCGATCGACCATGGCCGACAAGAAGGGTGGCGGCAGCGCCGGGCCGCTCGGCGGGATCTGGTTCCTCGGGTTCCTCGGCGCGCTCGTCTACTACCTGCACACGCACTCGGGGACGGTCTGGCTCGTCCTCGTCGCCTTCATGAAGGCGGTGGTGTGGCCGGCCTTCCTCGTCTACCACGTGCTCGGTGTGAAGTAGGAACCAGGCGGTGCTCGACGCCGCCGCTCAGGCGGCGGTGCTCGACGACGAGGCGGTGACCGGCGTGGGCGCCGGCGGCATCGGCTGCTCGTCGTCGACGGTGGGCGCAGGGGGGACCGTGGCCACGTCGGCCCCGCCGACGACGCTGTGCTTCTTCGCGTAGCGGTCGACGTACTCCTGACCGGTCAGCTGGCGGATCTCGAACATGAGCTCGTCGGTGAGCGCCCGCAACGCGAGCGGATCGCCGGCCGCGTCACCGGCGAAGCGCGCGATGTCGAGCGGCGCGCAGAAGCGCACGGTCACCTTCTTGAACGGGCGGGGCAGGTTGGAGCCCGGGCGCTGCACGTCGGACGTGCCCACGAGGCCGACGGGGACGACCGGCACCTTGCAACCCAGTGCCAGGCGGGCCACGCCGGTGTGGCCGCGGTACAGCCGGCCGTCGGGAGAGCGGGTGCCCTCGGGGTAGATGCCGAGGACGCCGCCGCCCTCGAGCACCTCGCGCGCGGCGGCGAGGGCCCGTTCCGATGCGCTCCCGCCCTCACGGCGCATGGGGATCTGGCCGACGGCCCGGAAGAACCACGCCGTCTTCCACGAGTCGAAGTACTCGGCCTTGGCCACGAACGTGACCCGCCGGCTCACCACGAGCGGCAGGAAGAACGAGTCGAGGAAGGTGACGTGATTGGGCGCGAGCACGACCGGCCCCTCGGCCGGAATGTGCTCGGCGCCCTCGACCTTCACCCGCCACAGGAGGTGGAAGACGGGCGTGAGCAGCATTTTCAGCACCCGGTAGACCACGCGCGAAGGGTACCAAGCCTGCCCGGTCGCCGGACACGGGCAATTGGCACAAACCTCGGTGCGCCGCACCGCCGGGACGTGCCGTTCGCGATGCATCCCCGGTCGCCGACACACGGGCGGTAGCGTCGAATGCCGTGGCACGACGACTCACCGCGCGTGGCCAGCGACGCCGCGACGAGCTCGTGGACGCGGCAGCCCGCCTGTTCGCCGCTCAGGGCTACCACCCCACGTCCGTGGCCGACGTGGTCGACGCACTCGGCGTGGGCAAGGGCGTCTTCTACTGGTACTT
>DASRBM010000251.1:0-6781 GCA_035653635.1 Acidimicrobiales bacterium
CTCACCCAGAGCGTCACCCGCAACCGCTGGCTCACCTCCAAGCTCCTCTTCGGGGTGCTCGCGACCGCGGCGGCCGTCGGCCTGCTGACGTGGTCGATCAACTGGTGGGCGAGCCCCATCCTCGCCACCATGGACAACCGGTTCGACCCGGCGCTGTTCGGCCTGCAGGGCGTGGTGCCGGTCGGCTACGCCGTGTTCGCCTTCGCCATCGGGGCCGGCACCGGGCTCCTCTTCCGCCGCACCGTGCCGGCCATGGCGACCACCATCGCCGCCTATGTGGCGGCGCGGCTGGCCGTGACCTACTGGGTGCGCCCGCACTTCGCCGCGCCGGTGGTGAAGGCGTTCCCGCTCACCGCCGGCTCGGACATCGGGTTCGCCGTCGGGCCCGACGGCGCCCGACTTGTCGCCGGGTCCCCTTCGATACCGAATGCCTATGTGCTGTCGAGCAAGCTCGTCGACGGTGCCGGCCATGCACCGACTGCGGCGTGGCTCCAGGCGCATTGCCCGAATCTGCCGGGCGTGAACGGCCAGCCCGTCCCGCTTCCGGGCCCGGGCGGTCCGGGAGCGAAGACCGCCGTCCCGTCGCCCTTCGGCGTGAAGGACGCCTTCAACGAGTGCATCGCGGTGGCCTCGAGGACCTATCACGTCGCCGTCACCTACCAGCCCGGATCGCGGTTCTGGCCGTTCCAGTTCGCCGAGCTCGGCCTGTTCCTCGTGGTGGCCCTGCTCATCGGCGCCGGCTGCTTCTGGTGGGTCCGGCACCGCCTGGCCTGAGGGCGCGATGACCCAGGTGAAGCCATGACCCGCGTGGCGCTCCGCCAGCTGCGCACCCCGTCGCTCGTGGCGCTCGTCGGCGCGGCGGCGCTCGTCGTCGTCACGCTCGTCACCGGGCACTCGGTGGTGGGGGACTACCGCTCCTCGGTCGCCGACTGCGCCAAGTACGGCGACTGCGGCGTCAACACGTTCGAGTTCCTGCGCCGCTTCCACACGCTCTACCGGTGGCTCGATATCGCCATGCTGGCCGTCCCCGGCCTCCTCGGGGTGTTCTGGGGGGCGCCGCTCGTCGCCCGGGAGCTCGAGACCGGCACCTTCCGGCTGGCCTGGACCCAGAGCGTCATGCGCAGGCGTTGGCTGTCGACGCGGCTCGGAGTGGGTGCGGCTGTGGGACTCGTCGTCACCGGAGTCGTCACCGTGGCCGTGGTGCTGTGGGCGAGCACGATCGACCGGGTCTTCGCCACGCCGTTCGCCACCTTCGACCAGCGCGGCGTGGTCCCGCTCGCCTACCTTGTCTTCGCCTTCGCCCTCGGTGTGCTGTGCGGCGTGGTGATCCGCCGGACGGTCCCCGCCATGTTCGCCACCCTCGTCGGCTTCGTCGCCGCCCGGGTGGTCGTCTACAAGTGGGTGCGCCCGCATCTGCTCGCCCCGCTCGTGCGGAGTTTGCCGTACCGGTTGAGCGGCCCGGTCTCGGTGAATGGGCCGGGCTCCGGATTGCCCGGGAACGGGCTTTCCGGGGGCGACTGGATCGTGAGCGACCGGATCTACGACGCGGCGGGAAGACTGGTCGGGACGAACGGCAATCTCGGGCTGAACGCCGGCCTGCAGGTCGGTGTGAGCCAGAACGGGGTGGTGATCCACGGTGTCGCCACGTGTAGCGGTCCGGGATACGCCGTTCCCTTCGGCAGTGGGCCCGACGCCGGGGCGCAGGCGGTGCAGCGGTGCGTGGACAGCCTGCACCTGACGGAGACCTTCGTGTATCAGCCACCGAACCACTACTGGCCGATCCAGGGCATCGAATCGGCCATCTTCGTGGCCGCCGCATTGGTCCTGGCGCTGGTGGCGCTGTGGTGGGTCAGGCGCCGGCTCGTGTAGGGCGACGCCGGGCGGCGGTGTCGATCAGCTCGGATCCGGTACCCGGGCGTAGTCCCACACGAGCGACGCGTCGCGGTCCTCGCCGAGCAGGAGCTTGCCGGGATGCTGCTTGTCGATGTGACCGACGAGCCCGTTGTAGATGGAGAACCCGCACAGCTCCTGGAGCCGCCGCGGGAAGCGGCGCATCACGGCGAGAGGGATGCCGAGCTGCTGGTTCTCCTGCTGACGGATGTATCCGGCGCAGTAGTTCATGGCGATCCCGACCCGGCGCTCGCTCGTGCGGTTGGCGCCCCCGCCGTGCCACAGGCTGCCCACCCACACGAGCACGCTGCCCCGCTCCATCTCGGCCGCGATGGAGTCGTACTGCTCCAGAGGGTTGGGGGAGTGGTCGGCCAGGTGCGTGCCGGGGCACAGGCGCGTGGCACCGTTCTCCTCGGTGAAGTCGGTGATGGCCCACATGGTGTTGCAGATGATGGGCGGGTGCGGCTTCGGCAGGGGGATGAGCTGGTCGTCGGAATGGATGGGCTGCGCCGTCTGGTCGGGGCCGATGGCGATGGACGACAGCGACGAGATGAGCAGCCCCGGATCGAGCACCTGCTCCACGATGGGGAGGACGTTCGGATGCAGGGGGATGCGCTCGTAGAGCTCGCCGTGCACGAGCAGGTTGTAGATGCGGGTCGTGCGCACGCCCTCGAACAGGTTGTCGGCCGGCACGATGCCGAGGTCCTTCTCCAGGCGGAGCAGGTCCTCGCCGATGGCGTCGACGAGCTCGAGGTCGATGGCGTCGGGGACCACGACCCAGCCGTTGCGCCTGACCTCCTCGGCGTAGCCGGCGATGGCGGTGTCGTCGAAGGTCCGCTCGTCAGTCATCGGTGCAGCCATGCCGCCTCCTCGTCCGCGCTGCGCCTAAGGCTAGCTATGTCCGAAAAACCGGACATGGCGCATCGCGCCCGACATGTCCGGGAATCCGGACATGCTCCGGAAGAGCCGACTAGGAAATGGTGAAGGTGGTCGACGAGTTGTTGGACCCGCCCGTCCAGTACCACGAACCCACGGCCGTGTAGGTGCCGCCCGGTGCGTTCTGCTGGCCGTTGGCGCCCGCGACCTGGCCGTTCCACAGGGCCGACACCGTCTCGGTGGTGCCCGGCTCCATGGTCATGGCCTGCGGGCTGCTGCACTGCTCGCCCTGCCCGGCCTCCGGCCATACCTGGCCGGCACCGGTCTGGAACACGGTGATGGAGGTCGGGCACGAGTAGGCCCCGCCGTTCGTCGGCGTGAAGATGCAGGCGTTCACGTCGGTGACCTTGGTCACCACCTGCACCGGCTGACCCGGTACGTAGGCCGGCGCGTTGGTCGTCGTCGAGAAACGGAGGTCCGACGCCGTGCACGTCTTCGGTGCCACCGTCGTTGTGGGGGCCGGGGGCGCGGTCCTCGGCGCCGAGGTGGTGGTCGCCCCGGCGGCAGCCGTGGCCGGCTGCTGGGAGTGGCCCGGGGTCACCTGCACCGGCGGCAGGTAGATCTGCGTCGGTCCCACGGCCGAGGGGACGGTCGTGGTGGTCGACGGAGAGGGCAGCGAGGTGGCCGCCTCCGAGCGCGGCGTGCTGTTCGAGTTGTGGTCGGCGGCCACGAAGAGGATGACGCCGATCACGAGCAGGGCGACGGTGGCGATGGCCGAGGCCGAGCGGCGCGACAGGAACGCGGCCCGCTTGGCCGCGGGGTCGGAGGCCGCTGCCCCGCCCTGCGGGGCGTCGGGCGCCTCCGGTGGCGTGGTAGGCGAATCAGGCACAGGACCTCCAGGAGCCAAGGTGTGTCACGAGCCGTTGCACAAGGGGGAACGTTCCGGAGCGCCCGACCCTGCGCCGAAAATCTCACGAAAAGCGCGAAATCTGACCGACTCTGCGTTCGGAGGTCCTGGCCACGCTCCGGCCGGTCGCCCGGCGAAGCGCAGGAGCGTAACTCAGTAAGCCCCGTCGCGGGCGAGCACAGCCCGCAGGGTGCGCAGGAGGATGCGCAGGTCGAGGCCGATCGACCAGCAGCTCACGTAGAGGCTGTCGAGACGGCACATCTCGTCGAAGGTGAGGTCGTTGCGGCCCGACACCTGCCACAGGCCGGTGATGCCCGGACGCACCGAGTACCGGCGCTGGGCCCACCCACCGATCCAGGCGGCGTCGTCGGGGATGAAGGGCCGGGGCCCGACGAGCGACATCTTGCCGGCGAGCACGTCGAAGAGCTGCGGCAGCTCGTCGATGCTGGTGCTGCGGATGATGCGCCCGATCCGGGTGACCCGGGGGTCGTCCTTCAGCTTCGGGAACGGGCCGATGACGGCCGTGCCCTCGAGGCGCGACGGGTGGGTCGGGAGCTCGGCCCGCATGGAACGGAACTTCGTCATCTCGAAGCTCTCGCCGTTGCGGCCGATGCGGACCTGGCGGAAGAACACCGGCCCCGGCGACGTCAGCTTGACGGCGAGCGCCACTGCGGCGAGCAGGGGACTGAAGACGAGGAGCCCGGCGGCGGCGCCCACGATGTCGATGGTGCGCTTGATGGCCCGGGGACCGGTGCCGAGGGTGGCCGGGGCGACCGAGATGCCCGTCAGCCCCGAACCGAGGTCGTGCACGGCGGCAGAGGCCGGAAGGACGTCGAACAGGCGGGGCACCACGGTGATGGGCACGCGCCCGTGCATGGGACGCAGGGAAGCGATGAGGTCCTCGTCGGCCGAGCGGCTGAAGGCGACGACGATGTGGTCCACCGAGAAGTTGTCGCAGATGGTGGCGAGCTCGTGGAGCTTGCCGAGCCACCGTTCGGGCTGCATGGGGTCGTCGTCGACGAAACCGAGGACGTCCACGCCGCCGGCCGATTCGAGCTGCTCGGCCACCCGGCCGGCGACGATGCCGCTGCCGAGCACGACGACGCGACGGGCGCGTCGTCCTTCTCGCACCGGCGGTGCGTGGTGCACGGCCCGAGCGACGGGAACGGTGACGAGGCTGGCGGCGCACAGAAGAAGCAGCGCGTCGGTCTCCTGCGGAGGGACGAGGCCGAGGCCGGCGAGCAGTCGCCATCCGGCCAGGGTCAGCAGACCGCAGGCGGCTACCGCGGGCGCGATCTCACTCAGGTGCCCGGGGAGGCTCGGGCGCAGCGAGCGGCGCTGGCGGCTGGGCCCGAGGAACACGGCGAAGACGGGAACGGTGAAGAGCAGCCGGGTGAGGAAGACGGTCATGACCCAGCCCGGGTGGGGCGTGGGTCGCAGCGCCTGCTCGGCCACCACGGCGCCGACGGCGGCGAGGACGAGGGCGAACAGGTCGGTGACGATGGTGGCGATGCCGACGCCGCGGTGGTCGAGGACGAACTCGCTCAGCGAGAAGCCGTGCCCGTGCTCGGGCGCCTCGGGGTGGCCGCCCTGGGGGGTGGCGCTTTCGGCCAGGTCGGGGCCGGCCGTGCTGTAGGTGGCGGTCGACCCGTTTCGGGCCGCGCCGTTCACGAGAGGTGGCAAACCGACGGGAGCCAGTGTCGACTCCGCCCGGAATTCGTGTGCCCCCACCCAGGCTTCCGCTTCCATTCGTCCCTAACCCTCCGCCCAGAGCCCGTAGGCGAAACTCGGATCTGCCTTTGAGCCAGCAAGCGTCTCCGTCAAAGAGAACGCAATGACAACGGCTTACTTGCGCGCGACACGCGCCGGAGCCGCCGAGCATCGTGAAATTAAGCCGCCGGTAACCTTTTCCACGAAGCGGTCACGCGATCGCGAGATGGGCGCCCAATTCGGACGCGCGGTCGGTGGGGCCGTTCGGGCGCTGTGTGAGTGCAGGCCCGGCTGCGGCAAGGCCGGTAGGGACCAGACGAACTGGTCTAGGCCGATGCGTGCTTGGCCTGGCGGCGGCCGCTGCGTCGTCCGAGCGTCTCCACCTTGCCGTGCCCGTTGGCGGGCGCCGAGCCGTTGGACTTGGCGTCCGACGGGGCGTAGCGGTAGCGGTAGCCGTACTCGTAGCCGTATCCCGAGCCGTAGCCGGCCTGGCGGCTGACCCCGTTGAGGACGACGCCGAGCCGGGGGGCGTTCACCTGGGTCAGCTGCTCCAGGGCGTGCTGGAGCTGTCCCTTCTTCGTCTGCCCGGCGGCCACCACGACCAAGGTGGCATCGGCCTGCTGGGCGAGCACGACCGGGTCGGTCACCGGCAGCAGCGGCGGGCTGTCGATGACGACGATGTCGAACTTGTCCCGAAGCGCCTGCAGGACGTCGTGCATCTTCGGGCTTGCGAGCAGCTCGGCCGGGTTCGGAGGGATCGGTCCCGAGGGCAGCAGCACGAGCCCCGGCGCCTGGTCGATGGGGCGAAGGGCGTCGACGAGCGACGCGTCGCCGATGATGACCGACGTGAGGCCCACGGTGTCGTCCACGCCGAAGAAGCCGGCGAGGCGGGGGCGGCGCAGGTCGGCCGAGACGAGGACGACGCTCTGGCCGCCCTTCGCCAGCACCACACCGAGATTGGTGAGGGTGGAGGTCTTGCCTTCGGTCGCCATCGGGCTCGTTACGAGGACGGTGCGCATGGAGCCGTCGTGACCGGCGAACTGCAGCGACGTGCGCAGTGACCGGTAGGCCTCCGACACCGGCGACAGCGGGTCCTCGAGGGTGATGATGAAGGGCTTCTCGGGGTCCTTCCAGCTGGTGACCATGGGGACCATGGCGAGGACCGGCACCTCGGGCGCCACGCGCTCGAGGTCGCTCTTCGTGTAGACGGCGTCGTCGAGGTAGTCGACCACGAAGGCCACGCCAAGCCCCACGATGAGCCCGACGAGCAGGCCGAGCAGCGTGTCCTCGGTCTTCTTCGGCGAGCTGGGCGCCTTCGGCGTGGCGGCCGGCGACACGATCTCGACGCCGCCGGTGGTGGTGGCCCCGTTCACCTCGAGCTGGGCCAGCTGCTCCTTG
>DASRBM010000252.1:0-9381 GCA_035653635.1 Acidimicrobiales bacterium
TCGAGTCGGCCGTCAAGGAGGCGCTGCGGCTCCATCCGCCGCTCATCCTGCTGCTGCGGGTGGCCAAGGAGGATCTCGAAGTGGCCGGCTACGCCGTCCCGGCCGGCACCCTCGTGGGGGCCACGCCGGCGGTGTCGAACCGCATCGCCGAGGACTTCCCCGACCCCGACGCCTTCGTTCCCAGCCGCTACCTGGAGCCACGCTTCGAGGACCGGGCGAATCCGTGGACGTGGATCCCCTTCGGGGCGGGGCGCCACCGCTGCGTGGGTGCGCCGTTCGCCATGATGCAGCTGAAGGCCATCTTCCTCGTCCTGCTCCACGGCTGGTCCTTCGAGCTGGCCCAGCCGGCCTACAGCTACCGCAACGACCACTCGAAGATGGTGGTGCAGCTGGCCCAGCCCTGTGTCGCCACCTACCGGCGCCGCTGACCGGGCGAGTCCGTGCGCGTCGTCGTCGACTACGACCTGTGCCAGGGCCACGCCGTGTGTGTCAGCGAGGCGCCCGAGGTCTTCGAGGTCCCGAAGGGCGGCCAGGTCCGGCTGCGCGTCCCCGAGATCGCAGACGGCCAACGGGCCCAGGCCGAGATGGCCGTCCGCTACTGCCCGACCGGAGCACTGACCCTCGAGGAGGACTGAGTCCATGACGGCGTACCCCCGGGCCGAGCTCGAGGAGATGGTGGAGCGGTGGCTCCAGGTCAACCGGCGCGCGCATGAGGAGAAGGACTGGCGCCCCCTGGCCGACCTCTACACCGAGGACGCCACCTACGGCTGGAACCTCGGGCCGAAGGAGGAGTTCATGGCCGTGGGCCGCGAGGAGATCCGCGCCTACGCGCTCGGCACCGAGATGGCCGGGCTCGAGGGGTGGAAGTACCCGTATGAGCGGGTGCTCATCGACGAGCAGATCGGCGAGGTGGTGGGGTTCTGGAGACAGCTGTCCGACGCGACCGACGCCGAGGGCCGTCCCTACGAGGTGGCCGGCATCGGCGGCAGCTGGTTCCGCTACGGCGGGGACGGCAAGTGGAGCTGGCAGCGCGACTTCTTCGACCTTGGGAACGTCACCGCCCTGTTCGTCGAGATGATCCAGGCCGGCACCCTGTCGGACGGCATGCGCCGGCGCATGGAGGCGGCGTCGGGCCGCCTGCCCGGGCACTACCGCCTGGGCGAGGGACCGGCCCCGCTGTGGCCCTGACCGCGGCAGCAGCCCGAGGAGCCGGAGGCGCGCGCCGCACCCGAGGGAGCCGGTGCGCTCAGCCGAGGAGTCCCGCCTCCTCCGCCGCCGCCAGCGCCGCACCGCGGGCACCGGCCATGTCGAGGTCGGGGACGAGCCCGAAGGTGACGTTGCCCGACTGGTCCGGATAGAGGTCGGTGTTGGCCCTGACCTCGGCCATGAACCAGTCGCGGAACGACGCGCCGGCCTCGACGACACCGCCACCCACGAAGTAGGCCTCGGGATCGAGCACCCGGGCCACGATGGTGAAGAGCCGGCCCAGCGCCTTCGCCTGCTGCCCGAAGATGGCCCGGGCCATGGCGTCGCCACGCTCCCCGAGTCCCCGCACCGCTCTCGCCGCGTCGGCGACCGGCAGCGACGCCAGCTCGTGGTCGGGGAAGCGCGTGAGCCAGTAGGGGAGCAGGTTGCGGGTGATCCCGGTGAGCGACGCCACGCTCTCGGCGTCCCCCGCGAACCCGCAGTTGCACCCCGGCACCGGCTGACCGTCCTGCAGCAGGCCGTCCATCGGGATGTGCACGTGCCCGAGCTCGCCCGCCACGCCCGATGCACCCTTCACCACCCGGCCCCGCTCCACGATGCCGCCGCCGAGTCCGGTGCCCACGACGAGGGCCACCGAGGAGGCCTCACCGGAACGTGGGCCGAACCACATCCGGTGCGCGTACAGGGCCGCGGCGTTGCCGTCGTTGTTGTAGACCACCGGCAGGCCGAGCCGCTTCTCGAGCGCGCCGCGGATGTCGAACCCGTGCCAGGCCGGTGCCGAGAAGTTCGTGGCCCCCTGCGACGAGATCACGCCGTCGGCGCTCGCCGGGCCCGGTGTGTCGAGTCCCACCGCGCCGACCTCGCCGGCGGACGACCCGGTCCTGGCGAGCACGCCCTCCAAGGACGAGACGAGCGCGTCGACCGCGGCCTCGGGTCCCTCGAGCACGCGGCTCGGTGTCTCCACCAGTGCGTCGACGAGGAACACCCCGGCGCCGTCACCGGCGGCGGTGTCGAGGACGGTGGCGTTGTTGGCGGTGCCGCCGTTGTCGAGCCCGACGACGAGCGAACGCGCCACTCGACTCAGTTCGTGCGCAGGAACTGGTAGACGCCGGCGAAGTCGCGGTCCACCTTCTCCGGCAGGGGAACGGCGCCGCCGAGTCCCATCGACCCCATGACGATCTGCGCCGACCGTTCGACCAGGGCGGTGATGTGCAGCACGTCGGACGGCGACTTGCCCACCGCCACCATCCCATGGTTCGCGAGCAGAGCGGCGCCGCGCTGGGCTAGGCAGGCCACGGCCGCCGCCCCCACGTCGTCGGTGCCGCTCGGCGCGTACTCGGTGACGGCCACCTCGCCGCCCACGTAGACGGTGAACTCGTCGATGCAGGCGGGGATCGGCTTGCGGGCCACGGCGAACATGGTGGCGTGCACCGGGTGGGAGTGGATGACCGACCCGACTTCCTCGAAGGCCTCGTAGCAGGCGAGGTGCAGGGCCTTCTCCGACGACGGCGACCGCTCGCCGGACACGACCGCGCCCTTCGGGTCGATGACGACCAGATCCTCGAGCGTCATGGCCCGGTAGTCGATCGACGACGGCGTGATGCACACGTTGCCGTCGGCCATCCGGGCCGACACGTTGCCCGCCGTCCCCTCCACCAGTCCCTTGGCCAACAGCTCCTTGGCCGTCGCCAACACCGCCTGGTGCGCGTCCTCGACGAATCGGGCGCCCATGGTCCGCTCCCTCCGCACTGTCGTCGGCCGCCGGCCCCTTGCCGTCGCCCGTTGCCGCCGGGGCCCAGGCTACAGTGAGTCCGCGTGCGCTGACCTGCGGACATGCACGCGTGGGAGTCGTCGCCCAGCTCGCGGCGACCCGATGTCGAGGGGGACGGTGCATGACGCGTCGGATGCGAGCGGCCCTGGCTTGCCTGGCCGCCGGCACGGTCCTTGCCGCCTGCAGCAACTCCACCTCGTCGGCGAGCGCCGGCGGCAACGGGGCGCCCGGCGTCACCGCCGGCCAGATCACCGTCGGGTCCATCGCCAACGTGACCGGACCGTTGTCCTCGGACTTCGCACCGATCACCGACGGCGTGCAGGCGTACTTCGACATGGTGAACGCCCAGGGCGGGGTCGACGGGCGGAAGCTCAACCTCGCCTTCAAGCGTGACGACCAGGGCAACTCGACCACCGACCTGACCGTCGCCCAGCAGCTCGTCCAGCAGGACCACGTCTTCGCCATCGTCGGGGTGGGTACACCCTTCTTCGGCGGGGCGAGCTACCTCGCCCACCAGGGCGTGCCGACCTTCGGATACCAGGTGTCGAGCGACTGGAGCGACGGGCCGAGCCTGTTCGGGACCTACGGCTCCTACCTCGACTTCTCGACCGGGGCCATGTCCGACTCGTACGTGGCCAAGCAGCTCCATGCCACGTCGGTGGGTGTCATCGCCTACGGCGTGCCGCAGTCGGCGAACGCCTGCCAGGCCGCCATCACCGGATTCGGCAGCTTCGGCGTGAACGTCGGCTACCAGGACCTCGCCTTCGGCTTCGGCAGCGACCCCACGGCGGATGTCCTCCAGATGAAGGCGCACCACGTCGACGAGGTGCTCACCTGTCTCGACGTGTCGGGCAACGTTGCCTTCGCCCGTGCCATCGCCCAGAACGGGCTCGCCGCCCATCAGGTCTGGCTCAACGGCTACGACCGCAGCACCCTGCAGCAGTACGCGTCGCTCATGAACGGCGTCACCATCCAGGTGCAGCACGTGCCGTTCGAGGCGTCGACGTCGTTCCCCGGCAGGTACCCCGGCATGGACCAGTACCTCGCCACCATGCAGAAGTACGCCCCGGGCTCCGCCTACGACGAGGTCGCATTCGAGGGATACGTGGAAGCGGCTCAGTTCGTCGCCGGGCTGCAGCTCGTGGGGAAGAACCTCACGCAGGCCAAGCTCGTCGCAGCGATCAACAAGACCACCGACTTCACCGGTGGGGGCGTGATGCCCCCGGTCAACTGGACGCAGTCGCACACCAAGGCCGTGGGGCCGTTCTGCTCCGCCACGGTGGTGGTGCAGAACGGCAAGTTCGTCCCCGAGTTCGTGCAGGCCAACGACCAGGTGTTCGTCTGCTTCGACCGCGGCAGCGACACACCGGTGGCGCCGCTCCCGGGAACGCCCGGCACCTGACGCCCGGCGCGCCGGTGTGACGACCTTCCTCGACTACGCCATCCCGGGCGTCCCCTACGGGTGTGACTTCGCCCTCATGGCCGTGGGTCTGGTCATCACCTTCCGGGCGACGGGCGTGTTCAACCTCGCCTTCGGAGCCCAGGCCTTCGCCGCCGCCTTCGTCTTCGACCTGCTCGTGCGCAGCCAGGGTCTGCCGGTGTGGGCCGCCTTCGTGGCCGCCGTGCTCGTCCTCTCACCCCTGCTCGGCCTCGCCTTCGACCGCTTCCTCTTCCGTCACATCCCGACCGCGTCGACGACGGCCAAGGTGGTCTCCGCCGTCGGGCTCCTCATCGCCATCCCCCAGACGCTCCCGATCATCTTCGGCACCACCCCGCGTCTGAACCCGCCCAGCCTGTGGCTCGACCCGAGCACGGTCGAGTTCCACCTCTTCTCCACCCCCATCAACGGTGGCGAGCTGTCGACGACGGTGATCACGGTGGTCGTGGTGGCCGCCGTGGTGGCGCTGTTCCGCTGGAGCGGCATCGGGCTCGAGATGCGGGCCGTGGTCGAGAGCCGCCGCCTGTCGCAGCTCCAGGGCATCGACGCCCCCCGCGTCGCCGGCGCGGCGTGGGCCCTGTCGAGTCTGCTCGCGGGGTTGGCCGGCGTGCTGCTGCTGCCGCTGTCGGCCGAGCTCATCCCCTCCGATCCGCTGCAGTTCACGACGCTCCTCGTCGCCGGCCTGACGGCCGCCGCGCTGGCCGGCATGCGGTCGGTGCCGGTGGCGCTCCTCGCCGCCGTCGGGCTCGGGGTCGCCGAGAACGTGCTGCGCGGCTACCTGCCGTCGGGGGTCCTGGCCCAGGCCGTCGTGCCCGCCTTCCCCTTCGTCGTGCTCCTCGCCACCTTGCTGCGCAACCCGGTGCTGCGCACCCTCGAGCGCAGCACCGATCCGCTCTCGTCGGTGGACCCGCCACCGGCGCCCCCGTCGGTGACGCTGCGCGACCGGCGCCTGGCGCTGCCCATGCAGTGGAGTTTCCGGGCGCTCGTGGTGGCGTTCCTCGTGTCGAGCCTGACCTGGGTGCCCGGATTCTGGGTGACGTCGCTGTCGCAGGGGCTCGTGCTGTCGACCATCTTCCTGTCCATCACGCTCATCACGGGCATGAGTGGCCAGCTGTCGCTGTGCCAGGCCACCTTCGCCGGCATCGGCGCCTTCGCCGCCGGCCAGCTGGCCAACCACCTGGGACTGTCGGTGTTGCTCGGGGCCGTCGTCGGTGGCCTCATGGCCGCCGCTGCCGGCGCGCTCATCGCGCTGGTGGCGGTGCGGATCTCGGGCCTGTTGCTCACCCTTCTCACCCTGGCTTTCGCCCTGTTCGCCGACCAGTTCCTCTTCCAGTACTCGTGGTCCGGTGGCGGGCTGAGCGGCGTGGTCGTGCCCCGGCCCGTGATCGGCCCGCTCGACTTCTCCGACGACCGCACGTTCCTCGTGCTCGCCTTCGCGGTCCTGCTCGGTTGCATCGGCCTGGTGAAGCTCGTGCAGCGCGGGACCACGGGCCGCTACCTGGCGGCCATGCGCGGCAGCCCGGTGGCGGCAGCGAGCCTCGGCATCAACCTCATGCGCTCGCGGGTCATGGTCTTCGCCATGTCGGCCG
The DNA here is from genome assembly GCA_035653635.1 of Acidimicrobiales bacterium. Taxonomy (GTDB): domain Bacteria; phylum Actinomycetota; class Acidimicrobiia; order Acidimicrobiales; family UBA8190; genus DASRBM01. The sequence goes on from DASRBM010000252.1 coordinate 6,005, forward strand.
GGATCGCCGGGCTCGGGGGCGCGCTGTACGGCTCGCTGTACCACACGGTGTCGGCCGGGAACTTCGCCTACGAGTACTCGCTCGCCTTCGTGGTCGTCGTCATCACCACCGGCGCCCGCAACGTCGAGGGCGCGGTGCAGGCCGGCATGGCCTACGCCATCGTCGCCCTGATCCTCACCTACGTGCCGTCGCGCTTCTCGGGGATCGAGCCGGTGCTGTTCGCCCTCGGCGCCATGACCTACGCGGCCCACCCCGAAGGCATCGTCGAGTACCAGAAGAGCAAGTGGATGACCCGCACGAGTCGGTGGTTCGCCGCGCTCGACGAACGCCGGGGCGCGTCAGGCGGCGACAGCCCCCGCGCGCCGGCGGCGACGGTCCCCGGGGCGCCCGTAGCCGGCGCCTCGCGCGGGTGAGGACCGACATGGCGGGGACCGGCCACCTGCTCCAGGCCGAGCGCGTGTCGATCCGCTTCGGCGGCATCCAGGCGCTGTCGGAGGTGTCGATCTCCGTCGACGAGGGGGAGGCGGTCGGGCTCGTCGGGCCCAACGGGGCCGGGAAGACCACGCTCTTCGACTGCATCTCGGGGAGCCAGCGCCCACAGTCGGGGGAGGTCCGCTTCGACGGCCGCCGCATCGACGCGCTGCCCGCCTTCCGCCGGGCGCGCCTCGGGATCGCCCGCACCTTCCAGCGCATCGAGGTCTTCCCCGAGATGACCGTGCGCGACCACCTCCTCGTGGCCGAGCGGGCCCGGCGTGGCGACGCCGTGCTGTGGCGGGACCTGCTCAACATGGGCGCGCCACGAGCCGACGAGCTGGACCGGGTGCGGACGCTCCTCACCACCGTCGGGCTCGACCACGTGGCCGACACACCGGTGGCCGCGCTGGGGCTCGGGATGTGTCGGCTGGTCGAGCTCGGCCGGGCGCTCGCCACCGAACCGCGGCTGCTGCTCGCCGACGAACCGAGCTCCGGACTCTCCCCCCACGAGACGCACATCCTGGCGGCGGTCCTGCGCACCATCCAGCACGAGCGCGGCATGGCGCTGCTGCTCGTGGAGCACGACCTGCAGATGGTGGCGAGCACGGTCGACCGCGTCGTCGTCCTCGACGCCGGCCGCCGCATCGCCGAGGGGCCCTTCGACGAGGTGATCGCCGATCCGGAGGTGCGCCGCGCCTATCTGGGGCGGTCCGCATGACCACGGCCCCCTCGCCGCCTCCGGGCGCGGCCCCTGCCGTGCTCGCCCTCGACGGGGTGAGCGCCGGCTACGGCACCTACCGGGCCCTGTTCGACGTGTCGTTCGCCGTGCCGAGCGGCGCGGTGGTGGCGCTGCTCGGGGCCAACGGGGCCGGGAAGTCGACGGTCGCCCGGGTGGCGACGGGCCTCGTGAGCGCGTCGGCGGGTCGCGTCCTCGTCGACGGGCGCGACGTCACGCATCTCGCCTCCCATCGCATCGCCCGTCTCGGCGTGGCCCACGTGCCCGAGGGCAGGGCCGTGTTCGCCGCGCTCAGCGTGGAGGAGAACCTGCGCGTGTCCCTGCGGCGACGGGCCGGCCGGGCCAGGGTGGCGGGCGCGCTCGAGCGGGCCTTCGGCGCCTTCCCCGTGCTCGCCGAGCGTCGCCGCCAGGCGGCCGGCACCCTGTCGGGCGGGGAGCAGCGGATGCTGTCGCTGGCCGGGGTCCTCGCCGCGCCGCCGCGCCTGCTCGTGGCCGACGAGCTGTCGCTCGGCCTCGCCCCCGTGGTGGTCGACGCCGTCTACCAGGGGCTCACCGCCATCCACGGCGAGGGCACAGCCGTGCTCGTGGTCGAGCAGCAGGTGGACCGGGCGCTCGCCATCGCCGACCACGCCGTGCTCCTCGCCCACGGATCGGTCCAGTGGCAGGGCTCGCCGGCCGAGGCCGAGCGCCAAATGGAGCAGTTGCTGGTCGGCGGATACGGTACGACGTCGAACTGACGTCGCCGTCAGAGAAGGACCCGGTCGCCGGTGACGGCCGGCGACGGGCGGCGCCGGACTCGCGACTCGACTCGATTCTTTCGGACCTGGAGGAAATCGGATGGGACTGCTCGACGGCAGGGTGGCCGTGGTCACCGGCGCCGGCCGCGGCATCGGACGGGAGATCGCCCTGTGCCTGGCGGCGGAGGGTGCGGCGGTGGTGGTGAACGACCTCGGGGTGTCGCTCGGCGGAGAGGGGACCGGCGAGGACCCGGCCGCCGACACCGCCGCCTACATCGAGAAGAACGGCGGCAGGGCCGTCGCCAACCACGACTCGGTGAGCGACTTCGAGGGCGCCGGGCGCATCATCGCCCAGGCCGTCGACAGCTTCGGGAAGATCGACATCCTCGTCAACAACGCCGGCATCGTGCGCGACCGGACGCTGCTCAAGATGTCCGAGGGCGACTACGACGCGGTGGTGGCCGTGCACCAGAAGGGCACCTTCAACACCACCCGGCATGCGGCCGAGCACATGAAGGAAGCGGGCTACGGACGGATCGTGAACATCACGTCGTCGGCCGGCCTGCGCGGCAACTTCGGCCAGACGAACTACGGCGCGGCCAAGGCCGCCATCATGGGCATGACCTTCGTGTGGGCGCTCGAGCTCGGGCGCTATGGCATCACGGTGAACGCGGTGGCGCCGGCGGGGCTCACCCGGATGACGGAGAACCTCTTCGGCGGCGAGGACGCCCCGCCCGACCAGGACCCCGCTCTCAACGCGCCGCTCATCGCCTTCCTCGCCTCGGAGGAGGCGTCGTACGTGAACGGGCAGGTGCTCGGACGCACCGGCTTCGCCTACACGATCTTCCAGACCCCCCGGCAGGTGGCGGGGATGTGGAAGGAGGGGGGCTTCACGCCGGCCGAGGTGGCGGCCCACTTCCACGAGGTCCTCGGCCAGCACCTGCAGCCCGTCGGCATGCCCGCCCACCCGCTCCTCGGGAAGAAGGACGACAAGAAGGGGTAGCCCGGTCCGCCGAAGGCCCGGTTCACAGGGCCGTTCACGGGCCGAGCAAGCTGAGGGGCACGCCTGACCTGGGAAAACATCGGATCCGCAAGAAATCCGGAATTTCCTCTCAAGTCCCGCGCCGGACCTGCCGATAAGGCTCGAGAGACGAAAGGCGGCATCGTCCCGTGGCCTCCCCCACCCCCCTCCTGGCTCTTCCGCTGCGTCCCACCGTGCCCGTCGGCACCCGGGTGGCCGTACGCGACCGCTTCCTCGGTGACTGGACCGGCGGTTTCGCCGTGGCCGGCCACCACGAGGAGGGGTACCGCATCCGGCGGCTGTCGGACGGCAGCGTCTTCCCGGTCCTCTTCGCCCCCGAGGACGTGCGGGTCTGAACCGGACCTGACGGCGGCCCGCTCCTGCGCCGCCGGCATTCGGGGGCCGGGAT
>DASRBM010000253.1:0-2763 GCA_035653635.1 Acidimicrobiales bacterium
GCTGTGGTCGCCGCCTTCGTCGTCCGATGATCCGCCTTTCGGTTGTGTTGCCCCTCGGGCGACGTCCGGTGTCGCCGCTACCAGATGAGGTTGGGGCCTCGATCCTCCGACTCGGCGCCGCATCGCCACCCATTTCCCGACTGACCAGGGCATGATGGATCAGTGGACGACATGGGAACGGGAATCGGCGACGACGAGAATGAGTCCTGGGACGACGAGGAGGGCAACGTCCCGCCGGGTGGTGGGAATTGAGACCGTGATTCCCGGCGGCGATCACTCGGCGGGCTCGAGCTCGCCAACCGTCGCGGCGCCATCATCGCGCTCTGGATACAGCTTCGCCATCGACGACTCGGAGAAGTAGCGGCGATCCGAGGCGGCCCACTCGTCGTGGATGTCGGCGGCCACCGCGCCGGCGAGGCGGATGAGCGCCGCGTCGTTCGGGAAGATGCCCACGACGCGGCAGCGGCGCTTCAGCTCCATGTTGAAACGCTCGAGGGTGTTCGTCGACCACAGCTGGCGCCAGTGCTCCCGAGGGAAGCCGCAAAGGCGAGGACCTCGGCCTTGGCCCGTTCCATGAGGGCAGCCGCCTTCGGGAACCTCGGCGCCAGCATGGCCTGGACGTGGTCCCACTGGCCGGCCATTTCCTCGGCCGACACCTGGGCGAAGATCGTGCGGAAGGCGGCTGCGACCATCTCCTGGTGCCCCTTCGGCACGAGGGCGAGGAGGTTCCGGGCGAAGTGCACCCGGCAGCGCTGATGGGCCGCTCCCTGCAGGCACCGGCGGATGGCGGCCACGAGCCCGGCGTGTTGGTCGGAGACCACGAGGCGCACCCCGGCCAGTCCACGGCGCTTCAAGGAGCGCAGGAACTCCCGCCAGAACGCCTCGTCCTCACTGTCGCCCACCTCGATGCCGAGGACTTCCCGGCGGCCCTCGGCGTTCACGCCCGTGGCGATGACGACGGCCTTCGAGGTGACGTGGTGGTCGTCCCGGACGTGCAGGTAGGTGGCATCCAGCCACAGGTAGGGGAACTCGCTGTGGTCGAGGCGCCGCTCCCTGAAGGCCGTCACCGCCTCGTCGAGCCCGGCGCAGATGCGGCTCACCTCGGACTTCGAGATCCCCGCGGCGGCCCCGAGGGCCTGGACCAGCTCGTCGACGGCCCGGGTGGACACCCCGTGCACGTAGGCCTCCATGACCACCGCGTAGAGGGCCTGGTCGATGCGCCGGCGGGGCTCCAGGATCGAAGGGAAGAAGCTCCCCTTGCGCAGCTTCGGGATCTTGAGCTCGACGTCACCGGCCTTCGTGGTGAGGAGCCTCGCCCGGTGCCCGTTGCGCTCGTTCGTGCGGGTCTCGGTGCGCTCGTAGCGCTCGGCGCCGACGAAGGCGGCCAGCTCCACCTCGATGAGCTCCTGGGCCACCAGGCGCACGGACTCGCGGATCAGGTCGAGCGCCTCGCCACTGCGGAGCGCGTCGAGCAGGTCGGACAGGACAGACTGGTCGAGGGCCATCGGTGTGCTCTCCTCTGGTGCGTTCGGGCAAGGAACACACCGAGAATCACGCCGATGGCCCCCTCATTGGGGGACCGTCCGGCTCAGCTCAAAACCCACCACTCCGGGGGACGCCGCTACGAGGAGTGGGATGACGAGCCAACTTGGGAACGACACGAGCCCGTAAAGTGGTGGGGCTGGACGGCGTTCTTGCTCTCGCTCGCCGGGTTCGGCGTGTCGCTCTATCTGACCGTCGACCACTTCCAGGGAACGGTGCCCATCTGTGCGGCCAACGGCATCGTGGATTGCGCCAAGGTCACCACCAGCCCCCAGTCCGAGATCTTCGGTGTTCTACCTGTCGCAGTCCTCGGATTGATCTTCTACACGGCGTTGGTCGGGATCAACGTGCCGCCGCTCTGGTCACGCGGCGGGGAGATTGGCCGCCTCTTGTCCTACGCACGTCTGGCCCTGGCAGTAATCGGAATCGGTACCGTCTTCTACCTCCTCTACGCAGAGTTGTTCAGCATCAAGGCCATCTGCCTGTGGTGCACAGGTATCCACGTCATCACTTTCTCGCTTTTCGTCCTCGTGTTCGCCACGTCTCCCAGGATGCTGGTGGTCCACCGTCTCGACCCGGACCCTCGCTGACCCACCCGTATCCTTTCTGGCCCCGTATGAGGCTCCGAGCGCCAGTGAGGAGGACAGCCGTACAGGTGCCGAACATCTGATCTGCACAGATGCGAATCGCCGCCGAGGGACCCTCTTGGCAACGCAGAACGACGGTTATCGCGACACCAACAACCGGCGTCCGCGGCGCGTAACTGGACGATCTGGGCGCGTGCCCTGTCGTGTCCGGCGCCCTCACCGCGTCCGGCCGCCGCGTCTCCGGCCGCCTGACCGGTAGGCGTTCCGCCGACGAACAGATTGGGGGAGCCGGTAGCTCGGGCGGTGGTCGTCGCCCGGTTCGAGATCGACTCCTACATCGTCGACGACGGGGACCGGGACGACGTCTTCCTGGGGGCTCCCATTCGGAGCCGCCCGGCTCGGAAGCGAACGGACGAGCTCGTCGCGGCGTACGCGCGCGGCCCGGGCCTTCAGAGCCTGTTGCAGCTCGTGACGCCGAAAGGCGACGGCTTCCACGTAGTGCGGGTGATCCGCCAGCCACCGCTCTCGCTTCGCTTGCCGCTCCTGGAGCAGGTCGAGCTCGGCTCTGAGCTGCTCGGCCTCGAACAGCTGGTGGCGGGCCCGCTCGTAGGCGCGGCGGGCCTCGACCTCTCGG
>DASRBM010000254.1:0-2623 GCA_035653635.1 Acidimicrobiales bacterium
GGGACCCCGTCGCCTGCCCAAAGCGCGAGTAAGCCCCGAACCTCCGGTTCGGCGCGGCCAAAAAGGAGCTCACAAGCTCGTCCGTCCCCTCTTGACAAGGCCGTTCCACATCAGCTTAGGCCCCGGGGTGCGAAGAACTCAAGTGCGATGTTGTCGGGATCTCGAAACGACAATGCCGAGTAGGAAGGCGTGTCCACGATGCCACCGTTGGGGATGCCGAGTTCGTTAAGACGGATTTCCCATGCCTTCAACTCATCACGGTTGGCACAGCCGAAAGCCAGATGATCGAGCCCCGGCCGCCGCTCGTTGAACGGCTCAGTGCTGTCCAAGTCAGGGAACTGAGTTACGCCAACGATTGTGCCGCCGGTAAGCCAAGCGACGCGCTGGAACGGACCTGTGTCCTCGTCAAGGATTGGGTCCGAGCCGAACAGATCCTTGTACCAAGGCACACTCCGTTCAAGGTTCGTAACCGTTAGCGACACGTGAGTAATCGCAGGGAACTGAGGCATCTCTTTTCTCCCCTTCGGACCTCGTCGACGCAGCGAATGCTACCTCTTTGGCTGGCAACGCTAGAGGAGTAACAGCTATCTGGCATCACCAGTCGCCGCGCCAACCGAGGCCCCAGTCCCGGCGGTCGGTGGCGCGCCGGCTGCGCAGGCGGACTAAACATTCTGGGCGGCTTCGGTGCCGCCCTCGGTGGGTTGGGTGGCCCGCATATCCGTCTTTGGGGGCAGTTTTCGTTCCCGTATTTGTGCTGACTTGGATATTCAAAGAAGTGAGTTCTGGACCAAGCCCTCCCGGTCAGTCAGAGACTCAAATCCGGCGGCTCTTGCCGGCGCCCACGGTCTCGGCCCGGCTTTTCCAAGCTTCGATCGATTGCCCGACTCCACCGCAGCGCCCACTGACGAAGCTGGAGGTACGCCGTGTCGTCGACGGTGAACTGGCGACGGTCGAGCCGATCGATCGACGCGAGGGCATCGGCCAGGTAAGCAGGTGAGAACCCGAGGTCCTTGGCGCTCGCCAGCTCCACCAGGCGGGCCTCGCCGAATCGGCGAGCCAGAGCATGGACATCTACGAAGTCTCGAGCGGCGGCCCTTCCGAACAACGCGAGGGTCTTGTCGGCGGCCAACTCCTCGCCACCGATGGTCGGACCCGAGGGCAGTCTGTTGTAGCGGCCACAGCCGGGCGTCTAGCCGAGATCAACCTCGCATCGGTCTCCCCGCGTGTTAGTTCGAATCGAACGAAACCCGGGGCGTCAACGACGCGGGCAGCTGTCATCCCGGCACGCTGGGCGGCGTGCTCGAACGCCGGGGCGAGGCGATTCACGGCGGCGGCCTCGCGACCGAAGAAGTCGAGGTCGTCTGTCTCGCGCTCGACGATCCCAGTCACGATGAGTGCGGCTCCTCCAGCCAGAGCGAAGCCAGCAGCTTCGGGGAGGTCTGGGAGAAGCCGGGCCACCTCCTGCTGGTAGGGGCTCAGCACGCCAGACGGACGTGACGGAGGCGCTCGAGGTGTTCGGCCCAGGCCTGACGGACGTGCGGCGCCAACCATAGGTCGTCCCACAGGTCGACGAGTTGGTCGACGTCGATGAAGCGGCGGACGTCGTCGTCGGTGCCTTCGCTCAGCACGATCTCGTAGACTTGAGCCCTCTGGCGCCGGGCGGCCAAGTCCCATTGGATCCGAGGGCCGCTCCAACTCACGTGTACGGGCAGTTCGATCACACCGCCGGCCTTGTCAAGGTTTGAGTCGTCAATGTCCGCGGGAACGGCCACGGGCCGCGTCCAGCCGGTCCTGGGTGTACCGGTAGCCGTCGCGGGTTCGTCGGGCATGCAATGATCGTAGAGAGTCAACTACCCGCGCAGGAGCCGTTTCGCCTGCACGGCACCGTCGCAGAGGCCAAGGCAGGCCGCCGACATCACCGCGCTTGACCCGGCTCCAACGCACTGCAGGTCCCAGATCCTGCTCGGGGGCGCCCCGGTAGGTGCCCCGGAGCCGGCAGGCCTGTGGCCGTTTTACCTGCCGGCTCGACGGGTGTTCGTGGTCTCGGGGTTGGAGAACCTTCGATGCCGAGTCGGGCCCACAGACGGATGTTGTTGGTCGATTTGCTTCTTGACAGCGAGCTTTCAGGCGTGAGGATTTGCGTTGGCGTGGATCGACGCCAGACCTCGGGGATGTTCCTGCCGGCATCCGGTTTTGAGGCAAAGGGGGGTGGACCCTCGGTCACTCAGATGGTCTTCGTCGGTGTTCGCTCCTGGCAGGAGAATGCCGGACGCCACGTCGAACGGAGGCCAACATGACTGACGATCGGGACCGCAAGCGGCTGATCCGCCAACGGGCCTCGTCATTCCTCCGGGGCCATTCCCGTCGCCCGCCGTCAAACAAGCGGCGCCTGGGTTTGCCTAGCCGGGGCGCGACGTGGCCATGGGAGTCACGCCGCGCCGGTCACAACTACGTCACGATGTCGATGGGTGGGTTGGGACGAGGCATCCGACGGTACATCGGTGCAATGATGAACCTGACAATCGCCCGGGTCGCACCGCTGACGATAGGCGTCGAAGAGGAGTTCTTCGTCATCGACGCCGCCACCGGGGCGCTCGTTCCTCGCGGTGGTGACGCTGTGGCA
>DASRBM010000255.1:0-9592 GCA_035653635.1 Acidimicrobiales bacterium
GAAGGCGGCCGCGAGCGCGGCCCGCAGCTTCGTCTGCGCTCCGTCGACGTACTGATCGGCGGCGAGTGCCTCGAGACCGAGGGCCCGGCAGAGGTTGGCGAAGAACTTCGCCTCGATGGCGCCGACGGCGACGTGCTTGCCGTCGCCGGTGCGGTACACGCCGTAGCACGCGTAGCGGCCGGAGAGGACGTCGTGACCGGGCCGGATGGGAGTACCGGTGGCGAGGTGCTCGTCGGCCGCAAGCGACAGGAGCCACAGCACGCCGTCCGCCACCGACACGTCGAGGTAGCAGCCCTCGCCGGAGCCGGCGCGTCCTACGAGCGCCGCGCATACGGCCAGCGCCGCCTGCATGCCACCAGCGGCGCCGTCGGCGATCGTCGCGCCCGGCAGCGGGGGCGTGCCCTCGGCGCCCGGCTGGCTCATGGCCAGGTACCCGCCCACGGCCAGGTAATCGAGGTCGTGGCCCGCCCACTGGGACCGGGGCCCGTGCTGGCCGTAGCCCGACGTCGACACGTACACGACACGGGGATTGCGGGCCCGCACCGCGTCGTAGCCGATGCCGAGCCGGTCGACGACGCCCGGCCGGAAGCTCTCCACCACGACGTCGGCCGTCGACGCCAGATCGAGGAAGGCGGCGCGGCCGTCGTCGTCGCGCACGTCGATCTGCACGCGTCGCGTACCCCGTCCGCCGCCGTAGGCGTAGAAGGCAGGCGTCACCGCCGCCGGCCCGCGCCCGGGCACGGGTCCGACCTTCACCACCGTGGCGCCGTAGTCGGCGAGCAGGCGGGTGCAGCGCGCCGCGGGCCCGACGGTCGACAGGTCGAGCACGGTGATGCCGGTGAGGGGTCCGCGGCCGGCGACCGGCGCGACCGGAGACGGAGCGGCCATCAGAAGTTCTTCGGCAGTCCGAGCTTGCGCCGGGCGATGATGTTCTTCTGGATCTCCGACGCGCCGCCGCCGATCGTGTCGATGACGGTGTAGCGGTAGGTCGACTCGGCCCGGCCGGCCATGGGCGCGTCGTCGGTCTTCACCCGCAGCTGCGACCCGGGCCCGGCGATGTCCATCGAGGCGCTGGCGAGGCGCTTGGAGAGCTCGGTCGCGTACAGCTTGTACTCCGACGCCTCGGCGGTGGGGGCGGCGCCGCCCTTGGCCGACGCGTCGACGAAGCGCAGCCCGAGGACCCGCGCCACCTCGGCCTGGGTGGCGAGCTGGGCGACGCGCTGACGCACGACGGCGTCGTCGCGCAGCGGGGCGCCGTCGCGCATGGTGGTGGCGACGTACTCGCACAGCAGCTCGAGCCGCTGTGCGATCGGCGAGAAGGTGAACATGGTGAAGCGCTCCAGGTCGAGCGCCTCGGAGATGTACTGGAAGCCGCGGTTGAGCTCCCCGACGACGTAGTCGTCCGACACCCACACGTTGTCGAGGTACACCTCGTTGGTGCGCTCGTCGCCCATGGTCCAGATCGGCTTCACCGTGATGCCGGGGTGGTCGAGCGGCACGAGGAAGAGCGTGATCCCGAAGTGCTTCGGCGCCTCCGGATCGGTGCGGGCCCCGACCCAGTACCACTCGGCGAAGTGGGCAGAGGTCGTCCAGGTCTTCTGGCCGTTGAGCACCCAGCCGTCGCCGTCGCGGGTCGCCTTCAGCTGCATGGAGGCGGCGTCCGAGCCGGCGTTGGGCTCCGAGTACCCGACGGCGAACTCCACTTCGTTGCGGAGGATCTTCGGCAGGAACTCGCGCTTCAGCTTGTCGCTGCCGTGGCGAATGATGGTCTTGCCGATGATGCCGACGCCCTTGCCGATCTGGGGACCGCCCCGGCGGGCGAGCGACTCGTTGAGCAGGTACTCGTAGACGCCGTCTCCCTCCTGGCCGCCGTGCTCCTTGGGCCAGGTGATCCCAAGCCAGCCCCGCCGTCCCAGCTCGGCCATGAACGCCCGGCGCTCGGGGGTGTCGACGATCTGGGCCATGTTCTCCCGGGTGACGTCGAACACCTCGGGATCGTCGTGCTCGTCGAGGAAGCGCTCGACCTCTTCCACGAACGACAGCTGCTCGGGTGAGAACTCGAAATCCATGCTCGTGGGCCCTCCGGACCCCGCCCCCGTCAGTTCTGACTGACCGTCAGAAAAAGCTAGCATCGACCCATGCGAGGCCTCATTTCCGCTGCCGGCTACCTGCCCTATTGGCGGCTGCAGCGCTCCGACGTGCAGGCCTTCCTGGGCTCCGGGGGCGGGCGGGGCACGAGGGCCGTCGCCTCCCACGACGAGGACACGACCACCATGGGGGTGGAGGCGGCCCGCCTGGCCCTGCGCGGCGCCCCGGGGGCGGCCGTCGATGGCCTCTGGTTCGCCACCACGTCGCCCGCCTACCTCGACAAGACCAACGCGACCGCCGTGGTGGCCGCCCTGCGCCTGCCCGCCGAGGTGGGCGCCTTCGACTTCGGCGGCGGTCTGCGGTCCGGCCTCGGCGCCCTGATGGCCGCCCTGCGCGGAACCGGCACCACCCTCGTGGTTGCGGCGGACCAGCGCGACGGCTTGCCCGGCGGGGCCGACGAGAGCTTCGGGGGCGACGGCGCCGCCGCACTCGTGGTCGGCGACGACGGGCCCGGCACACCCGTGGTCGCCGAGTTGCGCGGGGTCGCCTCGGCCTCCGACGAGTTCGTCGACCGCTGGCGCACACCGGGGGAACGGCGCTCCAAGGCCTGGGAGGAGCGCTTCGCCGAGACGCGTTATCTACCCCTCGCACGCGACGCCTGGGCCCGGGCGTGCAAGGCGGCCGGCGTGGAGGCGGGCGATGTCACCAAGGTGGCCGTGTGCTCCATGCACGGGCGGGCCGCCAAGGCGGTCGCCGGCAAGCTCGGGCTGGCCGAGGGCGCGCTGGCCGACGATCTCGCCGCCACCGTGGGCCAGACCGGCACCGCCCACCCCGGCCTGCTGCTCGCGGCCATGCTCGAGCGTGCCCGTCCCGGCGACGTTCTCGCCGTGGTCAACCTGGCCGACGGCGCCGACGTGCTCGTGCTGCGCGCCACCGCGGCGGTGTCCTCCTGGCGCCCGGCCCGGCCGGTGGCCGACCAGCTCGCCGGGGGCGCCGTGTCCTACGGCCGGTTCCTGTCGTGGCGCCAGATGCTCACCCCCGAACCGCCGCGCCGCCCGGAACCGCAGCGGGTGTCCACCCCCGCGGCGTGGCGGGCGGAGGACTGGAAGTTCGGCTTCGTCGGCACGCGTGACCGCACGAGCGGCGCCGTGCACCTGCCGCCGAGCCGGGTGTCGATGCGCGGCGGTGCCGTCGACGACATGGAGGCGCTGCCCATGGCCGACGCCGTGGGCACGGTGGTCACCTACACCGTCGACCGCCTGGCCTACTCGCCGAGCCCCCCGATCGTCTTCGCCGTCGTCGATTTCGACGGCGGCGGCCGCTTCCCCGTGGAGCTGACCGACGTCGACGCCGAGCGGATCGCCATCGGCGACCGGGTCGAGATGACGTTCCGCCGGCTGTTCAGCGCGGACGGCATCCACGACTACTTCTGGAAGGGCCGCCCCCTGCGCAGCGCCACGCCGGAGGGCGACGGCACCGCCGCCCGGGCGGCCACGGCAGACTGACAGCGGATCAGGAGGATCGCACCAATGGCCTCGCACGGCATCCGCGACCGGGTCGCCATCGTCGGCATGGGCTGCACGCCCTTCGGCGAGCACTGGGACAAAGGCCTCGACGACCTCATCGTCGACGCCAGCACCGAGGCGCTCGGCGGTGCCGGGATCACGAAGGACGAGGTCGACGCGTTCTGGTTCGGCACCGCCCAGTCGGGGATGAGCGGCATCACCCTGGCCCGTCCGCTCCAGCTGCAGGGCAAGCCGGTCACCCGGGTGGAGAACTACTGCACGACCGGGTCCGAGGCCCTGCGGGCCGCGGCCTACGCCGTGGCCTCGGGCGCCTACGACGTGGCCATGGCCGTCGGCGCCGAAAAGGTGAAGGACAGCGGGTACCAGGGTCTGAATGCCGTCAACCCGCCGGGCGACGGCACCGCCCGCACGCTGACCGCGGCGGCCATGTTCTCCATGGTGGCGCCGGCCTACGCCAAGAAGTACGGCGTCGACGAGGAGACCCTCACCGACGTGCTGGCCACCATCTCGGCGAAGAACCATTTCAACGGCGCCCGCAACCCCCGGGCCCAGTTCCGCCGTGAGGTGTCGAAGGAGACGATCTGCGCGTCGCCGCGGGTGGCGGGCACGCTCGGCGTGTTCGACTGTGCCGGCGTCGCCGACGGCGCCGCCGCCGCCGTCGTCGTCCGGGCCGAGGACGCCGGGCGCTACACGGACAAGCCGCTCTACATCAAGGCGCTCTCCTTCGCCGCCGGAAGCGGGTCGGGGCTCATCGACCCCGACTACGACTACACGCACTTCCCCGAGTGCGAGCTGGCGGCGCGTGATGCCTACGCGCAGGCCGGCATCACCGACCCGCGCCGGCAGCTGGCGCTGGCGGAGGTGCACGACTGCTTCACGCCCACCGAGCTCGTGCTCATGGAGGACCTCGGGTTCGCCGGCCGTGGCGAGGCGTGGAAGGAGGTGCTCGCCGGCACCTTCGCCCTCGACGGCGAGCTACCGGTCAACCCCGACGGCGGGCTCAAGAGCTTCGGCCACCCCGTCGGCGCGTCGGGACTGCGCATGTTCTTCGAGTGCTGGTTGCAGCTCCGCCGGGAAGCGCCGGCCGAGCGGCAGGTGCCCGTCGAGCGCGGCCTCGCCCTCACCCACAATCTCGGCGGCTACCCCGGGGAGATGGTGTCGTTCGTCTCCGTCGTCGGCACCGCGCTGGGCTGACGGTGGGACTGCTCGACGACCGGGCCGCTCTCGGCGGCCGGGTCGCGATCGTGGCGGGCGGCGGCGGCGGGCTCGGACGGGCCTGTGCGCTCGACCTGGCCCGCGCCGGTGTGCACCTCGGCCTGTGCGACGTGGACGCGGCCGCGCTCACCGAGACGGCGGAGGCGGCACGGGCGACAGGGGCGGAGGTGGTCACCGGCGTCCTCGACGTGCGCGAGCCCGATGCGCTCGGCGCCTTCTTCGCCGACTGCGACCGTCGCCACGAGCGGCTCGACATCCTCGTCAACGTGGTGGGCGGCACCTTCCGGGCGCCGTTCACCGACGTATCGGCCAATGGCCGCGACGCGCTCGTGCGCACCAACTTCACCTGGCTGGTGGAGGCGACGCAGTTGGCCGCCACCCGCATGCGGGCCGGCGGTCGGGGCGGTTCCATCGTCATGCTCACCTCCATCGAGGCCCACCGGGCCGCGCCCGGCTTCGCCGTGTACGCGGCCATGAAGGCGGCCGTCACCCACCTGGCACGCACCCTTGCCGTGGAGCTCGGTCCCGACGCCATCCGCGTGAACTGTGTGGCCCCCGACTTCGTCCCCACCGCCGGCCTGGCCCAGGTGGCCGGCTCGGCCGGGAGCGCCGGACAGGTGGCGGCCACCACGGCCCACGACCCGGGCGACGTGCTCACCATCCCCCTCGGCCGCAAGGGCACCTCCGAGGACGTGGGCAACTGCATCCTGTTCCTCGCGTCCGACCTGTCGGCCTACATCACCGGCACCACCCTGCATCCCGACGGCGGCGCCCTCGCCGGGTCGGGATGGCAGCTGTGGCCGGACGACGGCTTCGCCACCCGCCCGCCGAGCTGGGTGCTCGAGCGCCTGTCGGCCGACGACCCCCACTGACGCGGCCGTGACCGGCGAGACGTGGCCCACGGGGCCCGACGAGGCGCTCTTCACCCCGTCCGGCGGCGCCTTCGTCCCCGGCGAGCTCGCCCGCGGGCCGTGGACACCCGACGCGCTCCACGGCGGGCCCGTCGCCGCCCTCGTCACCCGGGCCGCCGAGCAGTGCGCGGCTGACGCGGCGATGCACCTGGCCCGGCTGACGGTGGAGCTCGTGCGCCCGGTGCCCGTGGCGCCGCTCGTGGTCGAGGCCGCCCTCGTCCGCCCGGGCCGCAAGGTGCAGATCGTGGAGGTGACGGTGCGCGCCGGGGACGACGCCGTCGTGCGGGCCCGGGCCGTGCGCATACGCACGTACGACCGCGCCGCTCCGGAGGTCGACGGCCTGCCCGAGCCCGCGACCGTGGACCGGACCGCGACGGGTGAAGCGCCACCACCGCCGGAGACCGGCCACAACTCGCCGGCGATCGTGTCGGGCTACCGCGCCTTCCACAACACGGGCGCCGAGCTCCGCTTCGTCGGGGGCGAGTTCGACCGCAGGGGCCCTTCGACGGTGTGGATCCGCCTGGCCGCGCCGGTCGTCCCGGGCGAGACGCCGAGCCCGGCCGAGCGCGCCGCGGCGGCGGCCGACTTCGGCAACGGCGTCAGCTCGGTGGTCGACTACGACCGTTTCGTTTTCATCAACCCGGATCTGACCCTCTACCTCGACCGGGCGCCGGAGGGCGAATGGGTGTGCCTGCAGGCCGTCACCACCCTCGGGGCACCCGGGGTCGGACTGGCCCAGTCACGGCTGTGGGACCACCGCGGGCCGGTGGGTCGGTCGCTGCAGAGCCTGGTGGTGGAGCGCCGCCGCTGAGCCCGGCCCTGCCCGGCGTGCCAGGATGCCCGGCGTGAGCGAACGCATCGAAGTGCAGCGGGCCGTCGCCGCCGAGGCCCCGGCCGTCTTCGCCGTCCTGCGCGACCCGTCGGGCCACGTGGCCATCGACAGCTCCGGCATGCTCATGTCGGCGAGCGGGGAGCCGGTGCGAGCGGTGGGCGACACGTTCGTCGTGCACATGGACCGCGAGGCGCTCAACGACTACCCCCTCGGCCTGTACGACGTGACGGTGCGCATCGTCACCTTCGAACCCGACCGCGAGATCGCCTGGACCATCGAGGGCCAGCTGAACCTCGGCCACGTGTACGGCTACCGCCTCGAGCCGATCGAGGGCGGCACCCTCGTCACGTCGTACTATGACTGGTCGGCGGTGGAGGGCGACTTCAAGAAGATCTTCCCGATCATCTCGGAGACGGCACTGCGGGCCACGCTCGGGATCCTCGCCCGCACGGTGGCGCCGGGGAAGGCGCGTCCGGGCGCCTGACCGCCCGGCGCCGGCTCAGTGGCCGGTGGCGAGACCGATGACGATGGCGAGGACGATGGGGCCGATGACGCCCATCATCAGCACGCCGACGATGGCGCCCACCGCGATCTTCCCCACGAGGACGTACTGCTCCTTCGGCGTGGGCGCGCCGGTCTCGTCGCCGACGATCTCGTTCTTGGTCGTCACCGAGGTGGCCATGGCGCTCACCGTACCCCACCGTCGTCGAGGCGCACCTCTTCGGCCTGGCGGGCCGCGTGCTCACGGGGACGGGCGCCGCCCAGGCGTCCCATGAACGCCTTGACGTCGGCCGAGGCGCTGCACAGCGCCACCATGTCGGTCGACTGCTGCAGGTGCACGCGCATGCCCATCATCTCCCACGCCCGCTTGATGCCGGCCTTCACGCCCATGATGGTCATGATCGGCATCTGGGCGATGGTGCGGGCCATCTCCTCCACCGTGTCGTCGAGCTCGGCCCGGGGCACCACCCGGTTCACCATGCCCCACTCGAGGGCCTGCTCGGCCGTGACGGTCGGCGCCAGCAGCAGGTACTCGGCCGTGCGCTTGGCGTTCATGAGCATCCAGGGCTCGATCATGGTCTGGGCACCGGGCAGACCGAAGCCCTGGGGCAGCGGCATCTGGAAGTAGGCGTCGTCGGACACGACGGTGAGGTCGGTGAGCAGTCCGTAGACGGTGCCCCCACCGACGCAGTAGCCGTGGACCTGGGCGATGGTCGCCTTCGGGAACTCCCACAGACGCAGCGGCGGCCACAGGAAGAGGCCGGTGTGGTGCTCCTTCCACGTGCGTTCGGGGGTGGGGCCCGTCGTCGGGTACACGTCGGGCATCTCGTCGGGCGGGACGATGGCGTGACCGGCGCAGAAGCCGTTGCCGTTGGCCTTCACCACCAGCACCTTGACGGCCTCGTCGAGGTCCGCCCGGCGCAGCGCGTCGTCGAAGTCCCAGACCTGCTGGGCCGTCTGCACGTTCGCCTTCTCCGGCGTGTTGAGCACGATCCGGGCCACGGGGCCGTCGGTCTGGTACAGGATCGTCTCGTACTCGATCTGCTCCACCTGCGTCGTTCTCCTCGCCGTCCGCTCCCCCGGCCCCGCCGGTGGCGGGAGCCTACGGCCGGCGTTCCCCGCTGCGCCCATCGGGCGGGGCGCTTCGGAGAAGGTGCGTCGTTTAGGGTGACGACATGACCGTCACCGCCAGAGCCTCGTCGGACGGGGTGGCCTCCGACGCCGATCCCGCCGGCCAGGAGCAGCGGGTCCGCACCCTCGTCGACGACCTGCTGCGCTCCCATCCTCCCGCCACCACCCCGGTGACGGAGTTCCTCGGGGCCCGCTTCGACGCCGGGCTGGCCTGGGTCTCGTTCCCCGAGGGCCTCGGCGGCCTCGGACTGCGCCCCGAGCTCCAGGGCGTGGTGGAGCGGCTCCTGCGCAAGGCAGGCGCCCCCAACGAGGCCGAGCGCAACGTCATCGGCTACGGGATGGCGGCGCCCACGATCCTGACGCACGGCACCGACGAGCAGCGCCGGCGCTACCTGCGCCCGCTGTTCACCTGCGAGGAGATCTGGTGCCAGCTCTTCAGCGAGCCGGGTGCCGGGTCCGACGTCGCCGGTCTCGCCACGCGCGCCGTGCGCGACGGCGACGAATGGGTGGTGAACGGGCAGAAGGTGTGGACCACCCTGGCCCACACCTCGCGCTGGGGCCTGCTGCTCGCCCGGACCGATCCCGAGGTGCCCAAGCACCGGGGCATGACCTACTTCGTCGTCGACATGCACGCGCCCGGGGTGGAGGTGCGCCCCCTGCGCCAGATGACGGGCGACGCCGAGTTCAACGAGGTGTTCTTCACGGACGTGCGCATCCCCGACAACGAGCGGCTCGACGCGGTGGGCGCCGGCTGGCGCGTCGCCACCACCACGCTCATGAACGAGCGCGTCGCCATCGGCGGCGGGGTGCCGGCACGGGGATCGGGCCCCATCCACGAAGCCGTCGACGCCTACCGGTCGAAACCCGGTCGCGGACCGGTCGAGCGCGACCGCCTGATGCGGGCGTGGGTGGCGGCGGAGGTATTGCGCATCACGAACATGCGCGCCCGCGAGCTGCGTCGCGCCGGCACGCCCGGTCCCGAGGGTTCGGTGGCCAAGCTGGCCGGAGCCGAGCTCAACAAGGACATCTACGAGCTCTGCGTCGACCTGCTCGGCATGGACGGCACGCTCTACCCGACCGACTTCACCATGCGCCGCCCGGAACGGGCCGGCTTCGGACTCGAGGACTCGCGCCACTCGTTCCTGCGCGCCCGGGCCAACTCCATCGAGGGCGGCACCTCCGAGATCATGCGCAACATCCTCGGCGAGCGCGTCCTCGGTCTGGCCGGCGAACCCAGGATGGACAAGGACGTGCCGTGGGTACAGGTGCCCCGCAACTGAGATGACGCCCACCCGACACCGACACGCCCCCAAGCCGAGATGACCCAGGCCGTCGACACGCCGGCCGACGGGCTCGGCGAAGCGGTCCGCTTCCACGACCACGACGTG
>DASRBM010000256.1:0-7292 GCA_035653635.1 Acidimicrobiales bacterium
CCGCCCGGTCATACCGCACGCCTCGATACCCAAACTCCGCCAAAACCTGCCCGCCGGGGCTCGTGCCACGACGGCCGCCGGGCTAGACCATGCCGTCTGGTACGGGGGCCCAGTCGGGGCCGTCCCCGGGTTCAGGCACCCCCCGTAGCTAAGCTGACCAGGTATCACGCCGGAACTGGCCGTCCGGTCGTGTCGGGCCGAAATCGCCACTACGCGTAGAGGTGGGGTCACCGTGGAGGCACGCGGGTACGTCGACGACGGAGTCGCCTCCATCGCCCTCCCGTGGAGCGCCCGCTCCAGCGCCGCCGCCCGCCAGTTCATCCGCGAGGTGCTCGGCGCTTGGCAGTTGACGGCCGTCGAGACCGACGCCGAACTGTGCGCCTCCGAGATGGTGGCGAACGCCCTCCTCCACGCGGCCGGGGACAGCGTCCTCGTCCTGCGCCGGACGCCCGACCGGCTCCGGATCGAAGTCACCGACGGCCATCCTGGCAGCGCCGGCCGGGTCCTGAGCGGCACCGGCCCCGTCGGCATCGCCGTCGCCGCCGACGACCTCTCCCCCGTGGGGCGGGGACTCGGCATCCTGGCCGCCATCACCGCCGACTGGGGCGTGACGGCATCGGGAGCGACCAAGACCATCTGGGCCGTGATCGACACCGGCCCCCCGGTGCACGACGACCGGATCGAGATCCAGATGGCGGACATCCCGGTCGCTCTGGCGCTCGCCAACGCGGAGTTTTGCGAGGACCTGCTCGTGCGGGTGCGCCAGGCGCTGGCCAAAGGCCATGCAGGCGTGCCCGCCGACGGCGCCGGGCACTTCGTGGCCGCCATGGAGGCGACGACCCCGACGCGCCGCGCCGGGCGCCTCGAGGCGCAGGCGGCGGCCGACGCCGGCATGGCTCGCTACACGGCCCGGGTGACGGCCGGGCCGGCCGATTTCGAGAAGCTGCAGATGCTCGACCAACTCCTCGACGCCATGTCCGCCGCGCTACCGCGTCGGCCGGCGCTCCCCGGTCCGCCCGAGCGCGAGCTGCGCGCCTTCCGGCAGTGGGTCGAGGTGGAGGCACGCCGCCAGCTGCAGGGGGCTGGCCCCCATCCCTGCCCGTTCCCGGTGCCGCCGGTACCCGACGGGCACCGGGCCCCCGCCTGAGCGGTGCATCTCGACGCGGCCAAGTGGCCGATGCTCGACCGGCACTACGGCGCGCTCCTCGACGAGATGCAGGCCCGGGGTGATCTGCAGGGTGTGGCCCTCGCCGCCTACACGGCGAGCCTGCACACCACCTGGCGCAACGTGGTGCTGCGGGTCCTCGGTGTGCAGGGTGGATGGCGGGTGCTCGACGTCGGCTCGGGGCTGGGTCTGCTCGCCTTCGAGCTCGCCGCCAACCTGCCGGTGCAGGTGGAGGGCATCGACCTCGAACCGGACTTCGTCGCCGGTGCCGACGACCTGCGCCGGCGACTCGAAGCGGAGCATGGCTTCTTCGCCGGAGGCGCCTCCGTCCGTTTCGGCGTCGGCGACGTGATGGCGGTCCCCTTCGCCGATCGCGAGTTCGACCTCGTCGTGGTGCGCGAGCTGATGCAGTTCCTGGCCGATCCCGTCGGGGCGACGGCCGAGCTCCACCGGGTGTGCAAGCCCGGGGGCCACGTGTGTGTGAGCGACATCGACGACCAGCTCTACATCACCTGGCCCGAGCCGTCCCCTGCGTTCGAGCGGCTGCACCGTGCCGTCGACGAGGTGCAGCGCGGGCGCGGCGGAGACCGCCATGTCGGTCGCAAGCTCACCACCTTCCTGCGGGCGGCCGACTTCGACGTGGCGTCGGTGCTCGTCGTGCCCGAGGCCCAGCACCTCGCATCGAACGAGGTGGAGCACCGGCTGGTGCTCACCCAGCTCGAGGACGCCCGCACCCGCATCGTGGAAGAGGGGGCCATGACCGGAGCCGACTACGACGAGGCCATGGCGGAGCTCCGGGCCGAAGGGCCGCACGAGCAGTTCCGCATGAACGCCCGCATCGTGGCCATCGGTCGCCGTCCGCTCGGCTGACGGTCGGCGCGCTCCCGCCGGAAAGACCGCCCGCCGGAAAGACCGCCAGCCTCAGCCGCCGGTGGCCGAGAAGTGCTGGTAGTCGGGCGTCGCCGCCCATCGTCCGCCCCATTGCCACCCCACCGCCGCGAAGGCCTCGACCAGGGTGCCCCCCGGCTCGGCCATACCGGGGCGCACGTCGGCCCGGTTCTCGTAGGGGGCGCCGGCGGCGGGGATGACCGTCGTCCCGTCCACGTAGGGGTTCTGCACGTCGTTCACGTCGATGGCCTCGCCGTAGGCGTGCACGGACCAGTGCGGCGGTCCTGAGGACACCGCGTCGCGGCAGTTGAACCCCGACGTGTCGTCGGCCGCCGCAGCCGCGTTGTCGTCACCGCCGAAAGCGGACTGCGGCACCATCTCGAAGATGGGGAAGCGTGCCGCGTAGAGCGTCGAGAAGACCTGCACCACCTGATCCACCACCGTGGCGTTCACCACCATCGTGCCCGAGTGCGGTGCTCCGTCGAAGCCGACGTAGGACATGGTGATGGTCCGCAACTGGCTCGGGTCGACGGGGCAGCCGGCGCGCCAGGTGGCGCCGAGATCGGCGGCGGTGACCGGAGCCAAGGCGGAACGGAAGGGCGGCAGGGTGGTCGTGGTCGGGAGTGCGACCGTCGTGCTCGGCACCGCCGTGGTGGGAGGCACCGACGTCGACGTAACGGCGGGCGACACAGGGCGGTGACGCGCGGTGGCTGGGGACGACGACGCACAGCCGGCGAGTGACGCGGCCACGACGAGTGCCACGACGGGGGCGGCAGGTCGCCGGTAGGTTGGACGTCGGCGCACCGGCGCAATCCTATGGCTCTCTTCCGCAGATCCTCCGTCGCAGTCGCCCTCGTGATGGCTGCTGCGGTCGCCGGATGCGGGAGCTCCGATGCCCCGGCTGCCCACCGCCGTGATGCAGTGCGGACGATCACCACGACGGCGGCCCCGGTGGTCACGACCGTGCCGACGACGACAACGACCGTCCCGACGACGACCACGGCGCCGGTCCCCGCACCGGTGGCGCACACAGCCGCACCCGCCTGCGCCACGTCGCTGGCGTCGTCGCTGTCCTCGACCGGCAACGCCACCCAGCTCCTGACGGTGGAGGCGAGCGGCTACGGCACCACCTACGCGACACTCACGGCCTGGGCGCGGCAGGGTCCGTGCTGGGTGGCCGTCCTCGGTCCGTGGACGGCTCGCCTCGGGGCGTCGGGCTTCTCCGACCACAAGACCGAGGGCGACAACGCCACACCGACCGGCTCCTACGGCCTCGGCGCGGTCGTCTACGGCAACGCCGCCGATCCCGGTGTCCGTTACAGCTACCACCAGCTCGTGTGCGGCGACTGGTGGGACGAGGACCCGTCGTCGCCGCAGTACAACCAGTTCGTGCACGTGTCGTGCGGGCAGAACCCGCCCTTCGGCGGTGACAGCGAGGCACTGTGGCAGGAGACACAGGCCTATCCGGCCTTCGCCGTGATCGACTACAACACCGCACCCGTCGAGCCCGGTGCCGGATCGGCCATCTTCCTCCACGCCGACGTCGGTGGCCCGACGGCGGGCTGCGTCAGCATTCCGCTGTCCGACCTCGACGCCGTGCTGCGCTGGCTCGATCCCGCCCAGGATCCCCTCGTCGTGATGGGTCCTTCCTCGGAGATCGCACGGTTCTAACCTGCGTCGGAGAGGAGGCGGGATGAAGCTCGACAAGAAGGTCGTCCGGGAGCTCATGGTGAAACCGGGACAATCGGCGGACCTGGCCCGGCGGTCCACCTCCCACACCTCCGAGGAGTGGGTGAAGGCCCTCGGCCACACCTATCCGAAGGAGGTCGCCCAGCGCGACCTCGAGGGATTCAAGGAAGAGCTGCAGCGTGCCCAGGAGCTCCTGTACGCGAGCGACACCTGGGCGGTGCTGCTCATCTTCCAGGCGCTCGACGCTGCGGGCAAGGACGGCACCATCAAGCACGTCATGTCGGGGGTGAACCCCCAGGGATGTCAGGTGGTGTCGTTCAAGGAACCGTCGGCCGAGGAGCTTCGCCACGACTTCTTCTGGCGCTGTGTGACGAAGATGCCCGAGCGTGGCCATATCGGCATCTTCAACCGCTCGTACTACGAAGAGGTGCTCGTGACGCGGGTGCATCCCGAGCTGCTCGAGGCCGAGCATCTTCCCTCGGGATCGAAGGCCGGCAGCAAGTTGTGGGAGGACCGCTATCAGGCCATCAACGACCTGGAGCGCCACCTCGACCGCAACGGCACGCGGGTGGTGAAGTTCTTCCTGCACGTGTCGAAGGAGGAGCAGCGGAGGCGCTTCTTGGCCCGCCTCGACGATCCAGCCAAGCGATGGAAGTTCTCCGTCGGCGACCTGGCCGAACGCAAGCACTTCGACGAGTACCAGGCCGCCTACGAGGACGCCCTCACCGCCACCTCCACACCGTGGGCCCCGTGGTTCGTGGTGCCGGCCGACCACAAGCCGGCCATGCGGGCACTGGTCGGCGCCGTGGTGGTCGACGCCATCGACTCGCTGTCGCTCAGCTATCCCAAGGTGGACGCCGAACAGCAGCGCGTGCTCGACGAGGCCCGCGCCGCCCTCCAGGCGGAGAGCGGCGCGGGCTGACGTCGGCCCGTCGGCCTCAGGCCGCCCAGGTGGGGTTGCGTCCCATGAACCCGGCGAGGCGGGCGACGGCATCGGCGTCGGCGGGCACGTCGACCACGTAGCCGAAGGGAGCCTCGGGCCCTTCGCCGCGGAAGTCGGGCATCACCGTCTGCTCGGCGAAGGGCAGGATCGCAGCCGCCAACGACTCGTCGAGCAGGTGGGAAGCGCCGGTGGCGACGGCCAGGTCCCAGGCGTGGGCCACCTGCTCGAGCGTGTAGATGCCGACGACCATGGCGGCCGGGAAGGTGCCGAAGGGGAGCGCGATGTCGCCGTCGAAGGCGCCCGCCGCCGCCCACGCCGTCAGCGCCTCGGACGCCGCCTTGTCGAAGGCCGGTCCCCACTCGCCGTCGGCGAGACCGGTCACCGCCGGTCCGTCCTCAGGTAGCGGGGTGCGCCGGCCGGCGGCGCCGATGCGGTCGGCGGCGAAGAGCATGTGGCCCACGAGCGTGCGCACGTCGAAGGCGGGGCAGGGCGTGGGCCCGGTCATCTGCTCCGGCGTGACGGCCGACACCACGGCCGAGGACTGCTCGAAGGCGCGGGCGAGGAGGTCGACGGCGGCGGACTGCTCGGACATGGGTTCTCCTTTTCTCTTCTCTCGGAGGCACCCTACGAATCGAATCCGGACACCAGCTGTCCTATTTGTGGCGTACCCTCGAATTCATGCGAGCCGACCGTCTGGTGGCCATCGTGCTGCTGCTGCAGGCCCACGGGCAGCTGACGGCCGGGCAACTGGCCGAGCTCCTCGAAACGTCGGAACGCACCATCCGGCGCGACCTCGACGCTCTGTGCGTGGCCGGCGTCCCCGTGTACTCCCAGCGCGGGCGCGGCGGGGGCTGGGCGCTCGTCGGCGGGAACCGGCTCGACCTGACGGGCTTCACCGTCGACGAGGCGCGGGCGCTCTTCCTCGTGGCCAACCCCGAGGCGACGACGGTGGGCGCCGCCGAGCCGAGTCTGCGCTCGGCCCTGCGCAAGGTGTTCACCGCCCTCCCCGAACCGCTGCGGGCCCACGCCGAGGCGGCGCAGCGGACCGCCGTGATCGACCCCGCCGCCTGGGGACGGGTCCGCCGGCGGGCGGAGGAGACGCCGATGCTCCAGGCGCTGCGCGATCTCGTCCCCGCCCGCGTCCAGATCGACATCGACTACCAGAAGCCCAACAGCGACCCGGAGCGCCGGCGGGTCCATCCCTACGGGCTCGTGGCCAAGAACGGCGTCTGGTACCTGCTGGCCGGGACCGACCGCGGCCGGCGCACCTTTCGCGTGTCGCGCATCGCGGCGGTGGCCGGCACCGAGGAACCCGCCGTCGTCCCCGACGGCCTCGACCTCGCCGGGGAGTGGGAATCGGCCCAACGCGACTTCTTCGACCGCCTGCGGGTGGTGGAGGTCGTCGTCGACGTGGCCGAGGACACCGTCCTCCCCTTCACCGGCACCATGGACAGCTGGGTGTCGCTCGAGGCCCATGCCGACGGGGCCGGGGCCCCGGGCTGGCGCCGGTTCTCCATCTCGGTCCCCCACGAGCGGGCCGCCGCCTGGCGCCTGGCCCCCTTCGGCGCCAGCGTCCGGGTGGTGTCGCCCGGGTCGGTACGGGAGGAGCTGGCCCGCATCGGGCGGGAGCTCCTGCAGACGAACGGCCGGCAGCGGCGGTAGCGGCGGGGCCGCGGTCCGGGCGGGGGATCGGAGGGACGGGCGTGGGTTCGGGCCATTTGCCACTTTCTTCCGCCCCCTCCCACGCGAGATGCTGTGACCTGGGAAAACGCGGGGTTCCACATGCGGCGTCCGGCAGTCCGGGGAGGGGTCGAGCTCGAGCACAGCTACTGGCGGAGCTATGTCCACGTAGGCGTCGTCTCCTACCTGCTCGGCGGGGTCGCCGTCCTCGGCTACGCACTCGGCGCTGGCGGCGCCCACCGGGTGGCCCTCGTCGCCCTCGACGTGGCCAGCATGGCGGCCACCATCACCGTCTTCTGGTGGATCGGGTTGCGCCTGGTCGACACGCCGTGGCGGACGCCGTTCTTCGCCACCTGGACGCTGTCGACGTATCTGTTCGTCGGCGTCGGCATCGGTCTCGACGGCGGCACCCGCAGCCCCCTCAGCTATCTCCTCGTGATGCCGCTGCTCTTCGCCGGCCTCGCCTACTCGCGCAGGACGGTGGTCACGTTGACCGCCGTCGGCGTCGTGGTGGCCGTCGTCGTCGGGGCCACGACCGATCGGGGCAGCGCGGCGGCCACTGCACTGTTGGCCACGGCCATGGCCGTCGCCGGCGTCCTCACCTCGGCCATGGCCCGCAGTCGCGCCCGCCTGACCGGTGCGCTCGTCGAAGCCGCCAACCACGACAGCCTGACCGGTTGCATGACGCGCCGCGCCTTCTACGAGCGCCTGCACCACGAAGCCCGGCGGGCCCAGCGCTACGGCACCCCGTTCACGCTCGTGCTCGCCGATCTCGACAACCTGAAGGCGCTCAACGACCACGGGGGACACGAAGCAGGGGACGAAGCGCTACGCGCACTGTCCGACGCCCTGCGCACGGCGTCGCGCGGGACCGACCTCGTGGGACGTCTCGGCGGCGACGAGTTCGCCGTGATCCTGCCCGAGTCC
>DASRBM010000257.1:0-6238 GCA_035653635.1 Acidimicrobiales bacterium
GGGCTGGCCGAGGTGGCGGTGGCAGACGTCCGGGCCGAGGAACAGGTGGTCATGCCGGGCGACCTCCTGCGGGCGGCGGGAGCGTCTTCGTCGGCCGACCGGCTGGCCGTCGTCATGACGAGGTTGCGGGTGGCGCCGGCGACGAGCCGGACCGATCCCGAGGCGGCCCTCGACCGGGTGTTCACGTTGCCCACCGCCCGCACCTTCACCCTGACCGGCACGGCCCGGCTCCACGCGTTGTCACCGGACCTGGTGATCGATGCGGCCGTAGGTCGTCCCCCCACGATCGCGGCGTCGGCGAACGAGCGGTTGGCGGGCGACGTGGGCGCAACCGCCTCGGCCGCCCTCGACGGCGACCCGGCCACGGCGTGGACGTCGCGTCTCGGTGACCATCACCAGGTCGGTGCCCGCATCACCGTGGACCTGCCCTCGCCGGTGACCTTCGACCACCTCGACCTGCAGGTGGTGGTCGACGGCCGCCACAGCGTGCCCAGCCGTCTGCGCGTGGCGACCGAGCACGGCGGTGCGGTGGTGGCGGTGCCGAAGCTCACGCGCCGGCCCGTCGCCGGGGGCACGGACGCGGTCACCGTGCACTTCCCCGCGCTCACCGGCAGCCACCTCTCGGTGACGGTGGTGGCGGTGCGCCCGCTGCGATGGGTGGACTACTTCACCGGCAACAAGACGGCCCTGCCCATGGCCATCGCCGAGCTCGGGATCCCCGCCGTGCAGGTGGCGCCGGCGCCGCCCGCGGTTCCCGACGCATGCCGTCCCGATCTGCTGCAGGTCGACGGCGCGCCGGTGTGGGTCCGTCTCGCCGCAACGACGGCGGTGGCGCTGTCGGGCGGTCCCATCGGGGTGACGCTGTGCGGGCCCGACGCCGGCGGCCTCGTCCTCGGTCCCGGTCCCCACCACGTCGTCGCCACCATGGGACTCGCCACCGGCATCGATCTCGATCAGCTCCTGCTCGACTCGGCGCCCGGCGGCGGGCCGATGGCGGCGGACGCGCCCGCGGCGGTGGTGCCGGCACCCACGCCCGCCGCGCCGTCCGTCACCGTCGTGCACCACGGCGCGACGTCGATGGACGTGACCGTCCCCGTCGACGCCGGCACCGCCGCGGCACCGTTCTGGCTCGTCCTCGGGGAGAGCATCAACAAAGGGTGGACGGCCACCGTCTCCGGCGGCCACTCGCTCGGGGCACCACGGCTCGTCGACGGGTTCGCCAACGGCTGGCTCGTCACCCCGGCCGACATGGCGAAGGCACTCGGTCCCCTCGCTCCTGGGCACTCGGGCACGCTCCGCGTCGCGCTGCGCTGGCGACCCCAGCAGGGGGTCGACATCGCCCTCGTCGTGTCGGCCGCCGCCGGCGTGCTGTGTCTGTTCCTCGCACTGTGGCCCCGTCGCCGACGGTCGGCGGCTCCTCCGCTCGTCGACGATGGCGCCGCAGCCCCCGAGGCAGGGATCGTCGGCGCCGTGGCTCCAACCGACGGATCCGGACTCGTCCTCCGCGCGCTGTTCGCCGCCGCCGGGGCCGGGGTCGCCGCTGGCGTGTGCGTGGCCCCGCTCGCCGGGGTGGTCATCGCGGTGGCCGTGGTCGGCGCCGCGCTCGTACGCGGCGGGCGGCTGGTGCTGGCGGCCGGGGCGACCGGCCTGGTGGTGGCGACGGCGGTCACCATGATGGTGATCGAGGCGTCGGACCATCTCTACGGCAACGGCGACTGGGCCCTGCACTTCGGTGTGGCCAACACCCTCGTGTGGCTGGCCGTCGCCCTCCTCGTGGCCGACCTGTTCGTGACCGGCATCGTCGGCCGGCCGACCGGCGACGGCGGACGGGTCAGTCGGTCACGAGGGCCGGGGCCGGCACGCCCGCCTGACGGCGGACACGGAGCCGGTGCTCGCGCAGCAGCACCTGCAGGGTCTGCTCCGCCGTCCCCGCCCAGCTGAGATCGGCGGCACGGGCCAGCGCCCCGCGGCGCAGGCGCTCGCGCAGCAGCCGGTCGCGCAGCACCGCCACCAGCGCGCCGGTCAACTCGTCCACGGTGTCGACGAGCAGACCGCTCGTGCCGTGCTCCACCGCGTCGGCATGCCCGGCGATCCGGGTGGCCACCGCGGGTGTGCCACAGGCGGCCGCCTCGGTGATCGTCATGCCCCATCCCTCGCGCAGCGACGTGCTGGCGAGCACCCAGGCCCGGCGGTAGAGCTGCACGAGGTCGGCCTCGTCGCATCGGCCCCGCAGCTCGATCCAGTCCCCGGCGCCGTGCGCGGCGATGGCCGCCTCCACGGCCGGACGGGCGTGGCCCTCGCCTACCAAGACGGCGCGGAGCTCGGGCACCGAGGCCCGGGCGGCGGCGAGCGCCTCGACGAGCATGGGGAAGCGCTTCACCGGTACGAGGCGTCCCACCGCGAGCACGAGGGGCACGGGAGAGCGGCCGGCGCCGGGGGTGAAGCGGCCGTCGATGCCGGGAGGGACCACCTCCACCTGGCGCGTGCGCAGCCCGAGCATGGAGACGATCTCCCGTCGCGACGACTCCGACAGGGTGACGACCTTGGTCGACCGGTACAGCGGCGGCGCCAGGCGCCGTTCGAGCGCCTCACCGATACGGGCGAAGGGCTTCGGCAGGGTCATGCCCCACATCTCGGCGTGCACGTGGTGCAGGAAGACGAGCCGCGTGCAACGGGCCCAAAGCGGTGACAGGAAGGGCATGCCGTTCCAGATCTCGACGAGGGCGTCGAGCTCGCTCGGTCCCACGAGCACGCCCCGCAGGGCCGCGTCGGGGAAGACCGCGTAGCGCCCGGCGCGGCGGATGGCGCGGTAGCCGTTGCGGCGCACCACGGTCGGGCCCCCCGCCACGGCCGAGGTGCGGACGGTGACGTCGAGCCCCGCGGCCGCCCAGTGGGAGGCCACGCGATGGGCGTGCAGCTCCGAGCCCCCGGCCTCGGGGTCGTCGAGGTCGCGCCAGGCGAGGAGCCGCACCCGTTGCAGCCCCGCCTCCTCGGCCCGGGCCCCGAGCTCGGCCAGACGCGTGCGGGCCGCGACGCCGTCGGCCCGGTGCAGGGGGGATGCGAGCGGACGCGCCCGGTCCAGCATCTCTGCCGGGCCCCGGCCCGCGTGCATGCCAGCCTCGAATTCCGTGGTCGTCACGTGTCTGTCCCCTGCCTGGGCGCAGCGTAACCCCACCGGCGTGGGCGTCCGCAGGCCCGGCCCGTGACGGCCGTCGCGTGGGTGGTGTCAGGCCGGCGCCCGTACGCGCCGGCTCCGGCTGGTGCTATTCGGTCGGCGCCGGCGCCGGCGCCGGCTCGCCGCCCTCGGCCGCGGCCGCCGCCGCCTGCTCGGGTGTGTGCTCGGCGGCGTAGTCGGCCCAGGCCGCCTGCGCTTCGGTCTCCGGCGTGAACTCGCCGTTGGCGTAGTCGTAGCCGATGTAGTTGCCGTGCTCGTCGTAGGCGTGCTCGCCGAAGGCTTCGCGGTACTCCTCCGACACCTCGCCGCCCTCGGCCGCCTGCTTGATCGAAAGGCTGATGCGGCGGCGCTGCAGGTCGATGTCGATGATCTTGACCCACAGCTCCTCGCCCGGCGTGACCACCTGCTCGGGCAGGTCGACGTGGTGGCCGGCCATCTCCGAGATGTGCACGAGACCTTCGATGCCGTCGCCGACCTGCACGAAGGCGCCGAAGGGCACGAGCTTGGTGATGCGGCCGTAGACGAGCTCGCCGACCTGGTGGGTGTTGGCGAACTCCTGCCACGGGTCGGTCTGGGTCGCCTTCAGCGACAGCGAGATGCGCTCCTTGTCGAGGTCGACGTCGAGCACCTCGACCTCGACCTCGTCGCCCACCGACACGACCGACGACGGGTGGTCGACGTGCTTCCACGACAGCTCGGACACGTGGATGAGGCCGTCCATGCCACCCAGGTCGACGAAGGCGCCGAAGTTGACGACCGAGGAGACCACACCGCGGCGGCGCTCACCCGGCTTCAGGTTGACGAGGAACTCGCCGCGCTGCTCCTTCTGCGTCTCCTCGAGCCAGGCCCGGCGCGACAGCACCACGTTGTTGCGGTTGCGGTCGAGCTCGATGATCTTCGCCTCGATGGTCTTGCCCACGTAGGGCTGCAGCTCGCGGACGCGGCGCAGCTCGACGAGGGAGGCCGGCAGGAAGCCCCGCAGCCCGATGTCGACGATGAGGCCACCCTTCACCACTTCGATGACCGGGCCCTTCACGACGCCCTCGGACTCCTTGATCTTCTCGATCGTGCCCCACGCCCGCTCGTACTGGGCGCGCTTCTTGGACAGGACGAGACGGCCCTCCTTGTCCTCCTTCTGGAGGACGAGGGCCTCGATGGCGTCACCGAGGCTGACGATCTCCTCGGGGTTGACGTCGTTGCGGATCGAGAGCTCGCGGGCGGGGATCACGCCCTCGGACTTGAAGCCGATGTCGAGGAGCACCTCGTCCTTGTCGATCTTCACCACCGTTCCCTCGACGATGTCACCGTCGTCGAACTCGACGATGGTGGACGAGATGGCCTCGTCGAGCGACGCTCCGTTGAGGTCGTTCTCGACGATGGGCTTCGGCACGTAGTTGCCGTTCTCGTCGAAGGTGCCGATCTGCTCGGGAGGGAGGAGACCGGTGGCGCCGAGGGGGCCGGTGGCGGCCGGGGCCGCCTGCTCGGTGGCGCCGGTGGGACCGGCGGCGGGGTCGGACATGAAGGTTCGATGCTCTCTTTATCGGGGACAGGACTGCCGGCGCGGCGTACGCGCCAACCGGGACCACTGCTCGTGGCCGTCTTGCCATGTTATCTGCTCGGGCCCCCGGCGTCGCCGGGAGCGCCGGTCAGCCCTTGGCGTCGCCCCAGGTCGTGCCCCAGGAGGCCGACACTTCGAGGGGCACGGCCAGTCCCGCCTCGCCCCCGACGGCGGCCATGACGGTGGGCACGAGGGCGCCCAGCTCCTTCTCCTCGTCGCCCGGGACCTCCACGAGGACCTCGTCATGCACCTGGAGCACCAGTCGCGAGGCGAGGCCCTTCTCCTCGATGGCGGCGTCGAGACGGACGAGCGCCACCTTGAAGAGATCGGCCGCCAGCCCCTGGATGCCGGCGTTCATGGCCTGTCGTTCGGCCGCCATGCGCAGGTTGCGGTTCGGGGAGTTGAGGTCGGGCAGCGGACGCCGGCGACCGAAGAGGGTGACGGTGTAGCCCTTGGACCGGGCCTCCGCCACGGTCGCCTCCATGTACGCCTTCACCGCCGGGAAGGCGCCGAAGTAGGCGTTGAGGATCTCCTGGGCCTCGGGCGTCTCGATGCCGAGGCGCTGGGCGAGACCGAAGGCCTCCATGCCGTAGGCGAGCCCGTAGGAGACCATCTTCGCCCGGTTGCGCTGGGCCAGGCTGACGTCCTCGGGGGCCACGCCGAACACCCGCGCTGCGGTGGCGCGGTGGATGTCCTGATGCGAGGCGAAGGCGGCGACGAGCCCGGGGTCACCGGACAGATGCGCGATGACGCGCAGCTCGATCTGGTCGTAGTCGGCCACGAGCAGTTTGTGTCCCGGTGCGGGCACGAAGGCGTAGCGCAGCTGCCGGCCGATCTCGCTGCGCACCGGGATGTTGTGCAGGTTCGGCCGGTCGGAGGACAGGCGCCCGGTGCGGGCGACGGTCTGGTGGAAGGTGGCGTGGATGCGCCCGTCGTCGGCCACCTCGGCGAGGAGGCTCTCTCCGTAGGTGGAGCGCAGCTTCTCCACCTCGCGGTAGCGCAGCAGGGTGTCCACGATCGGGTGCTGGTCGCGCAGGCGTTCCAAGGTGCCGGCGTCGGTGGAGAAGCCGGTCTTCGTCCGCCTCCCCGGGGACAGGCCGAGCCGCTCGTAGAGCACGGTGCGCAGCTGGGGCGTCGAGTTCACGTTGAAGGGTTCGCCGGCGAGCTCGTGGATCTCGGCCTCGAGCGTCTGACACTGCTCGGCGAGCTCCTTGGCGATGCGCCGCAGCTCGTCGGCGTCGACGCCGACGCCGGTGATCTCCATGCGGGCGAGGACCCGCACGAGGGGCACCTCCACCTCGTCGTGGAGCCGGGTCATCCCGGCCGTGTCGAGGGCGTGGCGCAGCGGGCCGACGAGACCCCCGAGGACCACGGCGCGCCGCGCCGCCTGCACCGGCAGGTCGTCCTCCTGGCCGCCGAGGTCGAGCTGACCGGCCGAGGCCGCCGCGGCCGACTCGTCGAGGGTGACACCGAGCCGGGCGTCGGCCAGGTCGTCGAGCCGGTAC
>DASRBM010000258.1:0-4931 GCA_035653635.1 Acidimicrobiales bacterium
AAGCGGTTCATGGACGGCTTCCACCACGACGCCCACCCGATGGGCATCCTCGTGGCCACGGTGGCCGCCCTGTCGACGTTCTACGCCGAGGCGAAGAACATCGACGATCCCGAGGTCCGCATGCGCCAGGTGGTGCGACTCATCGCCAAGATGCCCACGCTGGCGGCTTTCGCCCACCGGTTCTCGGTCGGCCTCCCGTTCGTCTACCCCGACAACTCGCTCGACTTCCCCTCGAACTTCCTGTCGATGATGTGGAAGATCGCCGAGCCCCGCTACGAGGCCGACCCGATCCTGGCCCGGGCCCTCGACCAGCTGTTCATCCTCCACGCCGACCACGAGCAGAACTGCTCGACCACGGCCATGCGGGTGGTGGGCTCGTCGCACGCAGATCCCTATTCGTGCTGCGCGGCGGCCTGTGCCGCGCTGTACGGGCCCCGTCACGGCGGCGCCAACGAGGCCGTGATCCGCATGCTCACCGAGATCGGCTCGCTCGAGAACGTTCCCGCCTTCGTCGAGTCGGTCAAGCAGGGCCACGGCCGTCTGCAGGGATTCGGCCACCGGGTCTACAAGAACTACGACCCCCGGGCGAAGATCATCAAGCGCACCGCCGAGGACGTCTTCGCCATCACCGGCAAGAACCCGCTGCTCGACATCGCGCTGAAGCTCGAGGAGATCGCCCTCAACGACGACTACTTCGTCTCGCGGCGCCTGTACCCGAACGTCGACTTCTACTCCGGTCTCATCTACCAGGCGATGGGGTTCCCGCTCGAGATGTTCCCCGTGCTCTTCGCCATCCCCCGCACCGCCGGCTGGCTCGCCCACTGGCAGGAGCTGCTCGACCAGGACTCGAAGATCGTCCGTCCCCGCCAGCTCTACGTCGGCGCCGAACCGCGCGACTACGTGCCCATCGGCGACCGCTGAACGTAACCCCGAGGGGGCTGCCTCAGTCCCTGTTGGCGGCAGTGCGATGCGCGATGCGCACCACGAGTACGAGTTGTCGGTCGTCGATCAGCTCGTAGAGCACTCGGTAGTCACCTCGTCGTGCCGAGTAGATTCCCTCCAAGGCGCCTCGTAGCAGCTTGCCGACGCGTTTTGGGTCGTCGGCCAGTGGCCCGTAGAGGAACTCCACGACGGCGGGGACGACCCTTGGGGGCAGCCGGTCAAGGTTACGAACGGCAGGCGAGGAGAGCTGAACGTTCCAGGGACTCACGTCACCCTTCCGACGCCGTAACGCCGCCGAACGGCGCCCTCGTCGGACAGTGTCCCTGCCTCGGACTCCGACCTCGCTGTGTCGAGGTCGGCCTCAACGCCCGGCTGGCTCTGCCAGAAGAGCGTCTCTTCGATTGCCTCGAGATCTTCGACCGCCACCATCACGACAGCGGGCCTCCCGTGGCGAGTGATGGTCACCCGTTCGTGCGTCTGCACGGCTTCTTCGACGAGTTCGTTGAGCCGTGCCTTGGCTTCGGTCAGGGGAACGGTGGCCATGGTGGCCAACATATCCGAAAACGAGTCTGCTCGGACCTGTTTTCAGCTCCGATCTCAGGGAGCCGGATGGGAGACGAGGCGCATGAGCCCCTCCTGCACCATGGACACGGCCAAGGTGCCGTCGCGGCGGAAGAGGAACCCGCGCGCCAGGCCTCTGGCGCCATACGCGTTCGGGCTGTCCATGTCGTAGAGGAGCCACTCGTCGGCCCGGAATGGCCGGTGGAACCACATGCAGTGGTCGAGGCTCGCCCCCATGAACTCGGCGTCGTCCCACCGCACCGGATGCGGCGCCAGCATCGTGTCGAACAGCGACATGTCCGACGCGTAGGCGGCGATGCACGCGTGGAGCAGGGGGTCGTCGGGCAGGGTGCCGTCGGCCTTGATCCACACCCGCTGGACCGGGTCGAGGCTGTCGTGCTGCATCCACGGCAGCTCGCCGATGTGCCGTTGGTCGATCGGATGCGGACGTGAGAACCAGTCGGCCAGCTGGTCGCGGTACGGCTCGAGCCGGGTGCGCAGCGTCTGCAGCGTCTCAGGGTCCGGCACGTCGGGCATGGGGATCTGGTGCTCCAGGCGCCCCTCCTCCTCCACGTGGAAGGAGGCGGCCAGGTTGAAGATGGCCTGGCCGTGCTGGATGGCGACCACCCGGCGGGTCGTGAACGAGCGGCCGTCGCGGATGCGGTCCACCTCGTAGAGGATCGGAACGGTCGGGTCACCGGGCCGCAGGAAATACGAATGCAGCGAGTGCACCCTCCCCCTGTCGACGGTGCGGCCGGCGGCCATGAGCGCCTGGGCCGCCACCTGGCCGCCGAAGACGCGCTGGCGGCGCTCGTCGGGGCTCACGCCGCGGAAGATGTTGACCTCGATGGGCTCCAGGTCGAGGAGCTTCACCAGGAAGTCCAGCTCGTCGGTCATGGCCCCATCCTCGCATCCGCGCCGGGTGCGCCCCGACGGTGCCGCTGCCAAGCGACGCCTCCGCTGCGTCGGCGCCCGTGGCCGACGGTATCGTGCGCCGATGCCGACCATTTCGTTCCCCGACGGCTTCCTGTGGGGGACGGCGACGGCCGCTCATCAGGTGGAAGGCGGCAACGTCAACAACGACTGGTGGCAGTTCGAGCACCAGGCCGGCACCCCGTGCGTGGAATCGAGCGGCGACGCATGCGACTCGTGGCACCGGTGGCCTGAGGATCTCGACCTGCTGGCGTCGCTCGGCTTCGGGCTCTACCGCTTCTCGCTCGAATGGAGCCGGATCGAACCGGCACCGGGCGAGTGGTCGCAGGTCGCGCTCGATCACTACCGCGCCATGTGCGAAGGGTGCCTGGCCCGCGGGCTCGTCCCGGCCGTCACCTTCCACCACTTCACGAGTCCCCTGTGGTTCGCCGAGCGCGGGGGTTGGGAGGCGGACGAAGCGCCCGAGCGGTTCGCCGCCTTCTGCGCCGAGGCGGTGGCCCGGCTCGGCGACGTCATCGGCTTCGCCTGCACGTTGAACGAGCCCAACATCGTCGCCCTCATGGGCTACGAGTACGGGATCTTCCCGCCCGGCGCGACCGACGGCGGGCGGCGTCTGGCGGTGAACGACGCCTTCTGCCGGGCGCACCGCCTGGCCGTCGAGGCGCTGCGGGCCGGACCCGGGTCGTTCCCGGTCGGTCTCACCCTCTCGATGAACGACTACCAGGCCGTCGACGGCGGCGAGGCCACGCGCGACGCGCTGCGACGCGACATGGAGGACGTCTACCTCCAGGCGACCGGAGGCGACGACTTCGTCGGGGTGCAGACCTACAGCCGGGTGCGGGTGGCCCCGTCGGGCATGCTCGGGCCCGAGCCCGGGGTGCCGGTCACGCAGATGGGCTACGAGTTCTGGCCCGACGCGCTCGAGGCGACCATCAGGCGGGCGACCGAGGTGAGCGGGGGAGTGCCGGTGCTCGTCACCGAGAACGGCATCGGCACCGACGACGACACGCAGCGGATCGCCTACGTGACCGAGGCGCTCAAGGGCGTGCGCCGGTGCATGGACGACGGGATCGACGTGCGCGGCTACGTGTACTGGAGCCTGCTCGACAACTTCGAGTGGGTGCTCGGCTACGGACCGACCTTCGGCCTGGTGGCGGTGGACCGGGCGACCTTCGAGCGCCGGCCGAAGCCCAGCGCGGCCTGGCTGGGCGACGTGGCCCGCAGCGGCGCGCTCGAGCTCGGGGACTGACCAGGTCCCGCGCCGGCGCGGGGCTGAGAAGTTCCTCCGAAATCCCTGGCCGGACTGGGGTAGGAGAAGGGCCCGCGGGTAGAATCGCCGGGATGCCGGAACTGATTCTCCGCCTGGTGCGGTTCTTCGAGACACCGCACGGGCGGAAGCTCTTCCGCTACAGCATGGTGTCGGTCGTCTCCACCGTCGTGTCCTTCGCCGTGCTGTTCCTCACCTACGGCGTCCTCCGGCTGTGGAGCGAGGTGCCCGACACCCTGATCGCCAACCTGGTGGCGACGGTCCCCTCGTACTACCTGAACCGCAACTGGGCCTGGGGCAAGAGCGGCCGGTCGCACCTCCTGCGCGAAGTGGTGCCGTTCTGGTCGCTGTCGGTGGCGGGCATCCTGCTGTCGATCTTCACCTCGAGCGAGGCCAAGCACCTGAGCGACGTGCACCACCTGCACCACTTCGGCCGCACGGTGCTCGTGCTGGGCGCCAACCTGGGCGCCTTCGGCATCCTGTGGGTGCTCAAGTTCCTGCTCTTCAACCGGCTCTTCCACGTGCACCAGACCGACGACGCGGAGCTGGTCGAGGCCTGAGCCGCCCGTCGGCGCCGGCCCTGGGCCCCGGCCGCCGGAAACCCCGCTGTCAGTCGCGGAAGTTCGTGAACTGGAGCGGGATCCCGAAGTCCTGCTCCTTCAGCGCCTTGATCACGGCCTGCAGGTCGTCGCGCTTCTTGCCGGTGACCCGGACCTGGTCGCCCTGGGACTGGGAGGAGATCCCCTTCAGGTTCAGGTCCTTCACCGCCTTGTTGATCTTCTTGGCGTGGTCCGCCCCGATCCCGGCCTTGATCTTCACGTGCTGGCGCACGGTGCCCTTGGTGGCCTCCTCGACCTTGCCATCCTCGAGCGACTTGAGCGACACGTCGCGCCGGACGAGCTTCTCCTCGAGGACCTGGCGCAGGGCCCGCAGGCGGTCCTCGGTGGCCGAGCGCAGCACCAGCTCGTCGGCGCCGAGCTCGATGGTGGAGTCGGTGCCCTTGAAGTCGAAGCGGGTGGAGGCCTCGCGGTTGGCCTGGTCGACGGCGTTGCGCACTTCCTGCATGTCGACCTCGGAGACGACGTCGAAGGTGGGCATGACCGCACCCTATCCCCCTGCCCCGTGCGCACCCCGGCGGCCACTGCACGCGGCGCGCAGGCCATGCGGAGCGGCGCCGTGCGGCGAGTATCTTCTCGGGCGGGTCGGTGCCCGAGCGGCCAAAGGGAGC
>DASRBM010000259.1:0-2183 GCA_035653635.1 Acidimicrobiales bacterium
CGGTCACCGTCCCCGTCCCGCCGAGCACCAGATAGACGTCCTTCGCCTGAAATCCGAGCTCGAGCTCGGCGCCGGCGCCGGCGGTCGCCGACTCGGGGCCCACGGTCCAGGTGCCCGACAGCGCGTAGCCGCCCGGCGGCACGGTGGTCGGCAGCGAATACGACCCGGGGGCGTCGGGCACGACCTGCCCGCCCACGAGGAACTGGGAGCGCTCGTAACCGAGGTAGGTCTCCTGGTTGGTGGCTTCGTCCGGAGTCCGGTCGGGCAGGCCCGTGGGCGGGGGGAGGACGGTCCCGGGGTGGGCGGCCACGAGCAGCTTGCGGATGAGCCCTTCGGTCTGCGTGTACTCGCCTTCGGCGAAGTGGACGTGCCGTACCCGGCCCTCGGCGTCGACGAGGTACTCGGCCGGCCAGTACTCGTTGTGATATGCGTCCCACGTCGCATAGTCGTCGTCGACGGCGACGGGGTACCCGACGCCGAGCGATCCTGCTGCGGCGGCGACGTTCGACACCACGTGTTCGAAGGCGAACTCGGGGGTGTGCACGCCCACCACGACGAAGCCGTCGGCCCGGTAGCGGGAGTACCACGCCTCCACATGCGGCAAGGTCCGTTGGCAGTTGATACACGAGTAGGTCCAGAAGTCCACCAGCACGACCTTGCCCCGCAGCGACGCGAGCGGCAGCGGCCGGTCGCCGGGCGTGTGCAGCCAGGCCGTGACACTCCGGAACGCCGGGGCGGCCCCGCAGTCCTCGAGCACGGAGCTGTCGCACGCCGAGAACGACCCGCCGCCGTGACCGGTGAGCGCCTGCAGGTGCGACGAGGCGAACGCGGTGCCCTCCACCTCCTTCTGCAGCGTGCTCGTATAGCCCGGCACCAGACGCTGCAGCCCGTCGGTGAGGTTGAGCCCGATGACGAGGGCCATGACCATGAGGACCGCCCCACCGAGTTGGCGGACGAGCGGCGCCCGTTGCCGGAGCTGTGTCACCCGGCTGACGAGTTCGTCGCCGGCGAGGGCCACGAACAGCAGCGGCACCGACGCGCCGACGGCGAAGCACACCGTCAGGAGGACCGACTCGATGCCGACGTGGTGACTGGCGCCCACCACCGAGATGGCGGCGAGGACGGGTCCGGCGCAGGGCACGAACAGCGCGCCGAGGGCGAGTCCGAGGCCGAAGGCGGCACGGTCGCTGCTCGGCCGGCGGCGGGGCGTCAACCGCTCGAACGGCCGGGCCAGCACGTCACCGACGGCCGGGACGAGCAGACCGAGGCCGAAGAGCCCCAGGGCCACCAAGCCGATGTCGCGCAGCAGGTCCTGGGGCAGGTGCAGCGCACCGAGGAGCCAGGACCCGCCGAGCGTCACCGCACTGAAGCTCGTCACCAGACCGGCGACGACGCCGACCGCCCGTTTGCGCCCGCTGCCCTCTTCGCCGCCGGCGGCCCCGGCCACGAGCACGACCGGCAGCACGGGCACGATGCACGGCGATATGCCGGCGATGAGTCCGGCGACCACGCCGACGAGGAGCAGTCCGACCACCCGACGATTCTGATGGGCCGTGCGTCCGCTGCGCGGTCGGGCACCGGTGTGCGTCGTGGGTAAGGATCGGCCCGTGCCTGAACCGTCCCCACCTCCCGTTCGTAGCGCGCCGGTCACCGTCGTCGTGCCCGCATACCAGTCCGAGGGCACCGTGGCCGTCGCGCTGGCCTCGGTGGCCGGGCAGACGGCGGCACCGGTGAAGGTCGTTGTGGTCGATGACGGGTCCTCCGACGGCACGGCGGACGCGGCCCGGGCGGCCATGCCGGGGGCGACGGTGATCACCCAGGCCAACGCCGGGCCGTCGGCGGCGCGCAACCGGGCGCTCGAGGAGGTGGACACGCCCTGGGTGGCGTTCCTCGATGCCGACGACCGCTGGCACCGCGAAAAGCTGGCCGATCAGCTCGAGGCGGCCGGTCGGCACCCCCACGCCGTTGTGGTCGCGAGCGACTGGGTGCGCGACGAGCTCGCCTTCCCACCGAAGCCGGCGCAGGTGACCGAGACGGTGTTCGACGCGGCCGACCTGCTCGTGCTGAACCGTTTCCAGACTTCGACCGCCCTGTGCCGCACCGAGGTGGTGCGGGCCCTCGGGGGATTCCGCTCCGAGCTCGACGGCGTCGAGGACTGGGACATGTGGTGGCGGCTGTCGGAG
>DASRBM010000260.1:0-2013 GCA_035653635.1 Acidimicrobiales bacterium
GGCCCCTGCTCGCCCCCCGGCGGTGGGCCCGGCGCGGGGACGCCGAGGCCGTCTTCCTGAACGTCCGGGGGGGTCGCCTGAGCCGGCAGGGGATATGGGGGGTCCTGAAGGCCCGGGCACAGTCGGTGGGGCTGGCCGACAAGGTGCATCCCCACGTGCTGCGCCACAGCTGCGCCACCCACATGCTCGCCCACGGCGCCGACATCCGCGTGGTGCAGGAGCTGCTCGGACACGTGTCGATCGCGACCACACAGGCCTATACGAAGGTCACCGCCGAGCACCTCCGGCGGGCCTACGAGCAGGCGCATCCGCGCGCCGGCCGGGCACCGTCGCACTAATCTCGGCTGGTGGCCAGCGATGCCCCCACCGTCGACTATCGCGCCCTTCTCGAGGAGGAGCGCCAGGAGCTGCTGGCCAAGCTCCACGAGCTCGGCGTGGGCGAGGCGGGGCTGACCTACGACTCCAACTTCGCCGACTCGAGCCAGGTGACGGCCGAACGCGGCGAGGTCGAAGCCCTGGCGGCCAAGCTCCGCGACACCCTGGCCGAGGTCGAGCAGGCGCTCGCCAAGCTGGGGGAGGGCACCTACGGCACCTGCGAGGGCTGCGGCGAGCCGATCGACCCCGTGCGGCTCGAGGCCATGCCCGCCACCAAGTACTGCATCAACTGCGCGTCGAAGCACTGACCGGGTCCGAGGCCGCCCGACCATGAGCGAGCCCTGGCCCGCGCCCCCTCCGCCGGGCGAGTGGCAACCGCCCCGGGGAGGGTGGCAGCCCCCGCCCCCCGGGCCGCCCCCGGCCGCCCGCCGGCAGGGGCCTGATCCCCGCACCGTGGTGTGGATCCTCCTCGGGGTGGGCGTCCTCGCCTTCCTGGTCGAGACGGGCCGGGTGGCCCGCTTCTCGATCATCTACTTCTGCGTGCTCATCCCGTCGATCATCCTCCACGAGGTGTCGCACGGCTTCGTGGCGAACGCCCTGGGCGACGACACGGCCAAGCGGGCCGGCCGCCTGACGCTCAACCCCCTCGCCCACGTCGACCCCATGGGATCGGTGGTGGTGCCGGCCCTGCTCGTGCTCACCACCAACGTGGCCTTCGGCTGGGCCAAGCCGGTGCCGGTGAGCGTGAACCGCCTCCGCCGGCCGCGCGACTACAGCGTGCTCGTCGCTCTCGCCGGCCCGGCCACCAACGCCGTGCTGTTCGTCGCGTGCGCCCTGGCCTTCCGGGTGTGGTTCCACCCGACGCTCTTCGCCGCCACGAGCGACCAGCTCCCGCTGTGGTCACAGGTGGCGCTCGTCGGCGGCCTCGCCAATATCTCGGTCGGCCTCTTCAACCTGGTGCCCATCCCGCCGCTCGACGGATCGGCCGTCGTGGAGCGCCTGGTGCCGGCCCGCAGCCTGCACGCGTACTACCGCATGCGGCCCTTCGGGATGATCCTCGTGTTCCTCTTCGCCCTTTTCGTCTTCCGCAGCGCCGGCGTGGGCACCCATCTGCTCAACGCCGAGCTGCACCTGTGGAACGCGGTGAGCGGCTCGAACTTCGGCGTCTGAGCCGGACGGGTCAGGCGAACCCGCCCGGCGGCGGCAGCAGCCCGGCGGCGCGGTAGGCGTCGTCGAGCACGGGCCCGGCGACCGAGCGGGCCTTCGCCGCGCCGACGGCGAGGATGCGCTCGACCTCGGCCGGGTCTGCACGCAGCTCTTCGTAGCGGCGGCGCACCGGGTCGAGCATGGACACGAGGGCCTCGGCCACGGCGTTCTTGAGCGAGCCGTAGTTGGGGAACTCGGCCGCCAGCTTGGCCGGGTCCCCGCCCGTCGCCGCGGCCAGGAGCTCCAGCAGGTTCGACACGCCGGGCTTCGTGGCCCGGTCGTAGCGGACCTCGGTCTCGGTGTCGGTCACCGCTTTCTTGATCTTGCGCTCGACCTCGGCCGGCGTGTCGAGCATGCCGATGGTGCCGAGCGGCGACTCCACCGACTTGGACATCTTGCGCTCGGGGTGCTGGAGGTCCATGACCCGGGCCC
>DASRBM010000261.1:0-4872 GCA_035653635.1 Acidimicrobiales bacterium
CGATGCCGGTGCTCACGAGCATCAACAACACCATCGCGGGCGGGGTGACGGAGGCCATCGCCGATTCCTTCGTGGCCCAGCTCAACGCGGACCGGTTGTCGCTCGCCACCGCCCTCGCCGCCGGGGCACCCCCCGACCGGAGTGCGGTCCTCCAGGCGAAGCTGGCGACGCTCCGCTTGCCGCTTCAGGCGGTCGAGCGGCCCGTCGGGGCCCACGAGCTCAAGGCCATCAGCTACTACGGCCCCGCCATGGCGCTGTTCTTCGTGCTCTTCCTCGTCGGCTACACGGCCCGGGGGTACTTCGTCGAACGCGACCAGGGCATGCTCGAACGCATGCGCGTCGCGCCGGTGCGCCCGCTCGACGTCCTCGCCGGCAAGTCCCTGTCGGTCTTCGTGTTCGGGTTCGTCGACCTGCTCGTCATCGCCGCCTTCACGTCGGCCGCCTTCGGGGCCCGGTGGGGCCCGTGGCCGGAGGTCGTCCTCGTCTGCGCCGCGTTCGTCCTGTCGGTGACCGTCCTCACCGCCTTCGTCATGGTCGTGGCCCGTACCACGCAGCAGGCGGAGGGGATCTCGTCGGCCGTCGTCTTCTCGTTGGCGCTGCTCGGCGGGAACTTCGTGTTCCTCTCGGCCCTCCCCGACGCCATGCGCCGTATCGCCCTGCTCACGCCGAACGGATGGGCGCTGCGGGCCTTCACCGACCTGTCGACCCTCGGCGGCGGCATGAGCAGCGCGCTGCAGCCGCTCGGCGGCATGCTCGCTTTCAGTGCCGTCGTCGCCGTCCTCGTGGTCCTCCTCGCGCCGCGGGCGGTGCGGGCGTGAGCGCGCTGGCGATCGCGTGGGCGTCGGTCCGCCGGGTCGTGCGGGACCGCACCGCACTGTTCTTCATCGTGGTCCTGCCCATCGCCGTCATCCTCATCATCGGGGTGAGCGTCC
The DNA here is from genome assembly GCA_035653635.1 of Acidimicrobiales bacterium. Lineage (GTDB taxonomy): Bacteria > Actinomycetota > Acidimicrobiia > Acidimicrobiales > UBA8190 > DASRBM01. Next base: position 933 of record DASRBM010000261.1, read on the forward strand.
GTGGCTTCCAGACGTTCAAGGTCGGGGTGCTCGACGAGGGTGCAGGGAGCACCGGTCGGGCCGTCATCACGGCCCTCGCCCATGACGACGGCCTCGCCGTCGTCCGCTACGGCTCGCCGGCGGCCGTGAGCAAGGCGGTGGCCCGGGGGGAGGTGACCACCGCCGTGATCCTGCCGGCCGGCATGGACGAGGCCGTCCGGGCCGGCCGTTCGGCGACGGTCGGGATCATCGCCGAGCAGACGAACACCTCGCAGCAGGCAGCGGCCCAGGCCGTCGAGGCCGTCGTGGCCAGGCAGGGCGCCCTCGTCCAGGCGGCCCAGTTCACGGTGTCGGCCGTCGGAGGGACCTACGACGCCGGGCTCGCCGTGGCTCGGGCCGAGGCCGGTCGCGTCGCCCAGGCGTCGGTCACCAGCCGGGTGGTGGACGCCAACGCCAACGTGCTGCCCGAAGGCTTCTCCTACAGCGCGCCGACGATGCTCGTGCTGTTCATCTTCCTGAGCGGCGTGGTGCGGGGCGCGAACATCGTCGACAACCGGCGCCTGGGCATGTACGAGCGAATGGGGGCCGCCCCCGTGCGGGCGGTGAGCGTCATCGCCGGAGAGGGGGTCGGCTTCGCCGTCGTGGCGCTCGGTCAGGCGCTGCTCATCGTTGTCGTCGCACTGGTCGTGTTCGGCGTGTCGTGGGGAGATCCGCTCGCCGCCACCGCCCTCGTCCTCGTGTGGATCGCGGTGGGTGCCGGCGCCGGCATGCTCGCCGGCACGCTCTTCAGAACGCCCGAGCAGGCGGCCGCGGTCGGGCCGGTGGTCGGGATCGCCTTCGCCATGCTCGGGGGCTGCATGTGGCCGCTCGCCATCGTGAGCTCCACCATGCGACAGGTGGGACACGCGACACCGCATGCCTGGGCGGTCGACGCCTGGACCGCGCTCCTCGCCCGCCACGGGACGATCGCCACGATCGGCGGCGATCTCCTCGTGCTGTGCGCCTTCGCCGCCGGCCTGCTCCTCATCGGCACGGTCCGTTTCCGGCGGGTGCTGACGGTGCGCTGACCGCCCGGCGGGATCGTCAGCCGGCGCCGAGGTCGAACATCGCCTCGAGATCGTGGCGGCTGTAGGCCTGGAAGGCCACGAGCGTCGTCGTCGACTCGATGCCCGGCAGCGTGTCGATGCCCTTCGTCACCACGTCGACGAGCTCGTCGTGGTGGCGCACCCGCACGATGCACACGAGGTCGGCCACGCCGCCGGCGACCGAGTAGACCTCCGCCACCCCCGGCTGCTCGGCCAATTGCTCGGCGAGCGCGGCGATGCGGGCCGGCTCGGCGTCGACGAGGACGAAGGCATGGAGCACGAGCCCGAGACTACGGCGCTGCCTAGGAGGCGGCGAGCAGTTCGCCGGCCCGGGGCATCGGCGTCAGGCGCTCGGGCACGGCCAGGAGGTCCCCCAGGGTGAACACGTCGTAGCCGGTGGCCGCCTCGATGAGCCGGTGCAGCAGGTCGGCGGTGGCCAGCGCGTCGGCCAGCGCCCGGTGCGCCGGCCGGTGCTCCAGGTGGAGGGCGCCGGCCAGGGTGTGCAGCGCGCAGTCGGGCACGCTGTCGCGCACGAGACGGCGGGCGAGGGCGAGGGTGTCGACCACCGGCCCCTCGAGGACGGGGCGGCCCTGCGCGCCGAGGGCGGCGTCGAGAAAGCCGATGTCGAACCCGACGTTGTGGCCGACGAGGACGGCGCCGTCGAGGAAGCGCACCAGGTCGGGCAGGACGGTCTCCACCGACGGGGCGTCGGCCACCATGGCGTCGGTGATGCCGGTCAGCTCGGTGATGAACGGTGGCACCGGGCACCCCGGGTGGACGAGGGTGTCGAAGATGCCCAGGCACTCGCCACCCCGGAAGGCGGCCGCCCCGATCTCGGTGAGGGCCGCGCAGTCGGGGGCTCCGCCGGTCGTCTCCACGTCGAGGACCACGAAGCGCACGTCGAACAGGGGGGTGCCGGCCTGCAGCGGGTGCCCGTTCGTCCCCGGCTCCATCACCCCGGCAGGGTACGCACGAGGGTGTGTCGCGGCGCGGATGCCCGGTAGTTTGAGCCGATGCCTCCGACTCGCTACCGCTGCGACGCGTGCGGGAACCTGACCCGCTTCGACGTGGTGACGGACCGCCGCACGCGCGCCTTCCACCACTACAGCGTGGGTGGCGAGCTGACCGTCGAGGACGAGCAGGTCCTCAGCGAGGAGGTCGTCGAGGTGTCGTGCCGCTGGTGCGGGCACGGCCGGGCGGTGTCGGTGTTACAGCCCTCTGGCACGCTGCCGGGGACCGACGACCACGAGCCCGGAGCCGGGTGAGACCGGAGGGGGTTGGCTGTGACCACCATCGCCGTCAGCTGTGACGACTGCCGCCTGCAGGACACCGACGCCTGCGACGACTGCCTGGTGAGCTTCGTGCTCGGCCGCGACCCTGACGACGCCGTCGTCATCGACGCCGACGAGGCCAGGGCGGTCCGGATGCTGGCGCGGGCCGGGCTCGTGCCCAGCCTGCGCTTCTCGAGCCGCGCGGGCGCCGGCGGCCGCGGGGGCCGAGCCGCCGGGTGACGGCCGGCACCCACCTGCTCGTCACCAACGACTTCCCGCCCAAGGTCGGCGGGATCCAGGTGTATCTCTGGGAGCTCTGGCGCCGGCTCGATCCCTCGAGCTACGCCGTCTACAGCGCGTCCTCCCATCCCGACGCAGCCGCCTTCGACGCCGAGCAGGCGACCCGCGGCGTGCGCATCCGGCGCGACCGCGCCGGTCTCCTGTTCCCGACGCCGCAGCTCGTGCGCGCCGTGCGGCGCTACGCCGAGGAGGTGGGCGCCTCGCTCCTCGTCGTCGACCCGGCCCTCCCCCTCGGTCTGGCCGCGCCCGCCTTCGGCATCCCCTACGCCGTCGTGCTCCACGGCGCCGAGGTCACGGTGCCCGGCCGGCTGCCGGGGACCAAGCAGCTCCTCGCCCACGTGCTCCGTCACGCCCGTCTCGCCATCTGCGCCGGGGGCTACCCGGCGGCCGAGGGGCGGCGGGCGGCGGGGAGGCACATGCCGCCGGTCGTGCAGGTGCCCCCGGGGGTGGACACCGCCCGCTTCGCCCCCCTCCACGACGAGGAGCGTGCCGCGGCACGCCGCCGCCTCGGGGTCGCTCCCGACGACCTCCTCGTCGTGAGCGTCAGCCGTCTCGTGCCCCGCAAGGGGATGGACGTGCTCGTCGACGCGACCGCCACGCTCGCCCCGTCCTTCCCGCATCTGCAGGTGCTCATCGGGGGCGACGGCCGGGACCGGGTCCGGCTGGCGGCCAAGGTGGCCGACACGGCCGCGCCCGTGCGTCTCGTCGGGCGCATCTCCGACGAGGACCTGCCATCCGTCTACGGCGCCGCCGATCTCTTCGTCATGGCATGTCGCGACCGCTGGCTCGGGCTCGAGCAGGAGGGTTTCGGCATCGTCTTCCTCGAGGCGGCCGCGGCGGGCGTCCCCCAGATCGCCGGGCGCAGCGGGGGCGCAGACGAGGCCGTGGAACACGGGGTGACCGGCCTGGTGGTGGACGATCCGGGGGACGCCGCCGCCGTCGCCGACGCGATGCGCACGCTGCTCACCGACGCCGGTCTCCGCCGCTCCATGGCCGAGGCGGGGCGCCGTCGCGCCGTGGGATCCTTCGGTTACGACCAGCTCGCACGTAGGCTGGCCGCCGCCTTGGCGGACGTGACAGGCTGATCGGCGGGATCGAGCAGCCGGCCGGAGAGCGCCGGCGCCATCCACGAAGAGGAGTGATCGTGGCGGACAGAGCCACCGAGCACATGGTCGTCGCCGCTCCGCCGGAGGAGTGCTTCGCCGTGGTGAGCGACGTGGAGCGCTATCCGGAGTGGGCGGCCGACGTCAAGCAGGTGACGGTCGTGAGCCGCGACGGCGAGGGCCGCCCGCTCGAGGTCAACTT
>DASRBM010000262.1:0-6779 GCA_035653635.1 Acidimicrobiales bacterium
TTCCCGATCTTCGCCTTCACCCACTGCCGTGACGTGGTGGCGGCCGTCAGCAACGCCGGCGGCATCGGCGTGCTCGGCGCCATCGGCTTCTCCCCCGAGGAGCTCGAGGTCGAGCTCGAGTGGCTCGACGAGCACGTGGGCAGCCGGCCGTACGGCGTCGACATCGTCATCCCCGGCAAGTACGAGGGCATGGGCGAGCTCGACCCGACCAAGCTCGAGGCGCAGCTCCAGTCGATGATCCCCGACGACCACCGTCGCTTCGCCCGCCGGCTGCTCGACGAAGCCGGCATCCCCGAACCCGCCGAGAGCGAGCGTCGCACCGGCCTCATGGGCTGGACCGAAGCCACGGGCACGCCGCTGCTCGAGGCGGCGCTGCGTCACGACAAGGTCCGGCTCATCGCCAACGCGCTCGGCACCCCCCCGGCGCACATCGTCGACAAGGTGAAGCAGTCGGGCCGGCTCATCGGCGCCCTGGCCGGTTCGGTCAAGCACGCGCTGCACCACAAGGAGGCCGGGCTCGACTTCATCATCTGTCAGGGCACCGAAGGCGGCGGCCACACCGGCGAGATCGGGAGCATGGTGCTGTGGCCCGAGGTCATCGACGCCGTGTCGCCGATGCCGGTGCTGGCGGCCGGCGGCGTCGGCAGTGGCCGGCAGATGGCGGCCGCGCTCGCCATGGGCGCGCAGGGCGTGTGGACGGGCACCTTGTGGCTGACGGTCGAGGAGGCGGACGTGGCTCCCAACCAGACCGCCGCCTATCTGTCGGCCTCGAGCGCCGACACCATCCGTTCGCGCTCGTACACGGGCAAGCCCTGCCGCATGCTCAAGAACGACTGGACCGAGGCGTGGGCCCGGGAGGACACGCCCGACCCGCTGCCGATGCCGCTGCAGATGATGGTGGCCATCGAGGCCGTCGGAGCCTCGCACCGCTACCCCGACAAGGCCCCGCCGGTGGCCTTCAACCCCTGCGGTCAGATCATCGGACGGGCGAAGACGGTGCGCAAGGCGCGCGACGTCGTGCTCGGCATGGTCGAGGAGTACGTGGAGGCGGTCGAGCGCCTCAACAAGCTGGCGACGGTCGACGCCTGAGCGACGGCGCCCAGCCGGGCGCCCGGACTACGGAGTGCGCAGCAGCTCGGCCAGCGCGGCCATCAGGCGGGAGTCGGACTCCGCCTCGATCCGCGCCGTCCGCCGCACGCGCACGTGGGCGGCGCAGCGGTGGCTGGTGCGGGCGTAGGTGGCGACGTGGGTGGCGTGCTTCCAGTCGCGGGCGGTGAAGGACTCGAGGACGCAGATCTCGCAGCCACCGCGACCGAGGAAGTCCTCGCAGCGCGCCGTGGCGGCGTGGGTGGCGAGCTCACCGGGGCAGCAGCGACCCTCGAGCTCCTCGGAGCACGCCGCGGTCGTGCCATCGGCGTGGATCAGGAGTGTCCCTCTGCACTGCGCCTCTGCCGCCATCTCGATCCGCCCTTCATCGGTCCCTGCGGTGGACCGTCTCCGGTAACTGTCGGCTGTTCGCGCCCCCGGATGTAGAACCGAAAGTCCCTTCTGAGCCTCGTTGTCCCTTCTTTGTGCGACGGTCCCATTCCACACCCTCGGGATGGGCCCGGCGCGGACCACTTTTTACCCTGGTCAGAGCACGGATACCGATGCGCCGCAGGGCGCGAATCGGCCCTCACTGTCCGTGCCGGGAAACGGGAGCGCAGCGGGGTCAGGCGGGCCGGATCCCGGCCACCTCGGCCAGGTACGCGGCGGTCCGCCGGAGGCCGTCAGCTAGGGGGGTCGACGGGGACCAGCCGAGCTGCTCCCGGGCCCGGGTGATGTCGGGCCGGCGCCGGGTGGGGTCGTCGGTCGGCAGGGGCCGGTGCTCGATCGGCGACGACGACCCCGTCAGCTCGAGCACCGCCTGGGCCAGCTGGAGGACGGTGTACTCGTCGGGATTCCCGAGGTTCACCGGACCGCGCTCGCCGCCGTCGATCATGCGCAGGATGCCGTCGACCAGATCGTCCACGTAGCAGAGGCTCCGGGTCTGGCTGCCGTCGCCGTAGACGGTGAGGGGGAGACCCGACAGGGCCTGGACGAGGAAGTTCGACACCACCCGGCCGTCGTCGGGACGGAGCCGCGGCCCGTAGGTGTTGAAGATGCGGATGACGGCGACATCGACGCCGCGCGCCTGGGCCCAGGCCACAGAGAGCGCCTCGGCATAGCGCTTGCCCTCGTCGTAGACGCTGCGCGGCCCGACGGGGTTGACATGTCCCCAGTACTCCTCGCGCTGGGGGTGCTCCTCGGGATCGCCGTAGACCTCGCTCGTCGATGCGAGCAGGAAGCGCGCACCGCGGTCGTGGGCCAGCTCGAGCGCGTGGCGCGTGCCCTCGCTGCACACCTGCAGGGTGTCGAGGGGCCGGGCCAGATAGTGCGGCGGCGACGCCGGGCAGGCCAGGTGGAGCACGGCGCGGACGGGTCCTTCGACGACGAGGCCCTCGGCCACGTCCTGCTCGGACAGCTCGAAGCGCGGATCGCCGAGCAGGTCGGCCACGTTCTCCTTGTGGCCGGTCGAGAAGTCGTCCACGCACACGACCTCGTCACCGCGCTCGAGCAGCGCCTCGCACAGGTGCGATCCGATGAAACCGGCGCCCCCGGTGACGACGTAGCGCCTGGACTGTCCTTCCCCCACGAGCCCTACTCTGCCTCAAGCCGCCGGATTCAGGGATTCCCCAGGCCGACGTAGTCGAAGCCGGCGCTGCGCAGGGCATCGGGATCGAGCAGGTTGCGGGCGTCGACGATCTTGGGCGAGGCCATCAGCTTCTTCACCCTGGCGAGGTCCACACCCTTGTACTCGTCCCAGTCCGTCAGGAGGGCCACCACGTCGGCGCCCTTGCAGGCGAGGTAGGCGTCCCCCACGATCTCCACGTCGTCGGGCAGTTCGGGCACCGATCCCGAGATGGCCGGGTCGTGCGCCCGGATCTGGGCGCCCGCCGCCAGCAGCCGCTGGACGATGTCGATGGCCGGGGAGCGCCGCCGGTCGTCCGTGCCGGCCTTGAAGGCGAGGCCCCACACGCCCACCGTGACCTCGGCGAGCGGGCGGCCGGCGGCGAGGCGGATCTTGTCGACGATGCTCTGCAGCTGCGCGTCGTTGGTCTCGATGACCTCACGCAGCAACGGGAACTCGTAGCCGCTGCGCTCGGACATGTACAGCAACGCCCGCGTGTCCTTCGGCAGACAGGAACCGCCCCATCCAGGCCCGGGCTTCAGGTACTCGAAACCGATGCGGTGGTCGTACCCGAGCCCGAGGAGCACGTCCCCGATGCTGGCCCCGAGGTGCTCGCACAGGGTCGCCACCGCGTTCACGAAGCTGAGCTTCGTGGCGAGGAAGGCGTTGGCCGCGTACTTGATGGTCTCCGAGGTGGCCGCGTCGGTGACGATGACCGGTGCTCCGAGCGCGGCGAAGAGCGCCCCGACCTTGGCCGCCGCCTCGGTGTCGTCGGAACCGACGACCACGCGATCGGGGTGCAGGCAGTCGTGGATTGCTGTGCCTTCGCGCAGGAACTCGGGGTTCGAGACGACGGGCACGTCGCGCCGACGCAGCAGCCGCTCGATCAGGGTGGCCGACCCGACCGGCACGGTCGACTTGTTCACCACGATCGCACCCTGGGTCAGGTACGGCGCGATCTCGCGGGCGGCGGCACCCAGTGCCCGGACGTCGGCCGAGCCGTCGTGGTACTGCGGGGTGGGGACGCACAGGAAGACGAACTGGGCATCGGCGACGGCCGCGGCCGCGCCCTGGACGAAACGGAGTCGCCCCGAGGCGAGCCCCTCCGCCAGAAGCGGCTCGAGACCTTCCTCGAAGATGGTGGGGACGCCCTGCGACAGCTGCTCGACCTTGGCCGGGTCGATCTCGCCGCAGCGGACCTCGTGGCCGAGGTGGGCGAGCACGACGGCCGTCGTGAGGCCGACGTAGCCGGCCCCGACCACCGCCACCCGGGAAGGCCCGGGGGCAGGAACGGTTCCGGACCCGGTGGCGTCGGGAAGGGTGGCGTCGCGCGCGGTCATCGAGAAAGTCCTGTGTAGGTGGCGTGCGTCATCAAGCCCTCTGTCGTCGTCCCCCACTCGTCGGCTGGGAAACGTGGCACCCGGCTCGACATGGCGGCACCGGGCAAGGGAAATTGCCATTTCACCTCCGCGTAACACCCCTGCTCAGGGACGCAAGGAGCCTGCGACGTGCCCGTTTCCCCCTCGAGGTCGTCCCAACCCGCCCACCGGCGCGGCGACGGGGCGCGCCCCGGCGACCTCGAGAAGGAGGCTCCTTTGTCCGGAAGCGGTCGCCGCGGCCCACTCCGGGTCGTGGTCGACGGCCTTCCGGCCCGGGGGACGAGCATCGGGATCGCCCTGCAGCACCTGCTGCAGGGATGGACCGAGCTCGGCGAGGGGGACGAGCTCCACGTGGTCATGCCCGAGGACGGGGAGGTGGAGCTCCCCGCCGGGATCTCGCCCGTCCCGGTGGCGCTCGGTCGCCGTCCCTATCTCGCACGCGTGCGGGCCCAGTCGACCGTCATCCCGCGGCTGTGCCGGTCGGTCGGCGCCGACGCCCTCCTCGCCGTGTTGCCGACGACGACGGTCACGCCGCTCCCGTGCCCCCGGATCGTCATCGCCCACGACCTCCGCTACGAACTTCGGCCCGAGCAGTTCGCCCGCCGCGCCCGCGTCGTACGCAAGGTCAGCTACGACATCGGCTACCGCCAGGCCGACGCCATCGTGTGCGTGTCGGGTCGCACCCGCGACGACCTCCTCGCCGTCCACCCGTACCTGCGCGGGCGACGCGTGCACGTCGTTCACCACGGCGCCGATCACGTGCACGGCTGGGCCCGCCGGACCGGAGGCGACCCGTACGCCCTCGCCTTCGGGCAGTGGGCCAACAAGAACGTGGATCTCGTCCTCGAGGCCTGGCAGCTGCTCCACAAGCGCGGGCACGACGTGCCGCTCGTCATCGTCGGTCTGCCCCAGCCGTTCCGCGTCCACGTGACCGCCCGCGCCGCGCAACTCGGTCTCGCCGGGAAGGTGCACCCCCTCCCCTGGCTCGACAGCGCCGAGTTCGAGTCGACGTTCGCGTCCTCCGCGCTCGTCGTCTTCCCCTCGGACTTCGAGGGATTCGGACTCCCGGCCGTGGAGGCGATGCACCTCGGCATCCCGCTGGTCGTGTCGGCCGATCCCGCCCTCCTCGAGGTGACCGGCGGTCTGGCGTCGGTCATGGAGGGCTCGGGCGCCGAGGCCCTCGCCGACGCCGTCGAACGAGCCCGGACCGCGGGACCGGCCGATCTCGAGGCGGCCAGGGCGCATGCGGCCGCCTTCACCTGGCGACGGGCCGCGGCCGAGATGCGCGCCGTCGTGCTCGAGACGGTCGCCGCCGGGGAGCGGGCATGACCCGTCTGCCCACCCCCCTGCGGCCGCTCTTCCCGCTCGTGAAGCGGACCGTCGTCCGGTCGACCGAACTCGTCGGGCCGGTGGTGCGGCACCTGCCGGCGAGCCCGACACGGCCGCGGCCTCCCCGCCATCTGGCCGAGTCCACCGAGGACTACACCACCACGCACCCCACCGCCGGAGTGGAGCTCCAATACGTGGCGCCGCGCATCGAGCGCAGCTGGGCCCCTCCACCGGGGATCCCGGCCGGCCATTTCGTCTTCGACGGCCACCGCCGTCGGGTGATCCCGCCTGCCTTCGTGGCCCGCCTGCCGCGGGGCCGCGTCGTCGGGAGCTACGGCGCCGTGGTGACGGACGACGACACGCTGCTGTTCGACCTGTCGCCGTACTACGGGGCCTTCCGCGCCGCGCAGCACCCGATCTCGCTGCGCTGGCGGCTGCCGCCGCCGGAGGACCTCGACGGCACCGTCGCCGTACTGACCACGCGCGGGGTCGACAACTACTACCACTTCCTCACCGACGTCCTTCCCCGTCTGGAGCTGCTGCGCCGGGCCGGCGCCGGGGCCGACCGCTACGTCGTCGAACGGCGCACCCGCTTCCAGCGGGAGCTGCTCGACCGGCTGGCCGTGACCGACGACGTCGCCCTGTCGCCCTCCGCGCACCCGCACGTGCGGGCCGAGCGACTGGTGGCGGCCTCGCTCCCCGACAGCCATCTGCAGGCGCCGCCATGGATGGTGGCCTGGCTGCGCGACACGCTGCTGCCGGAGTCGGCGCCCGTCGCCCGGCGCCGGCTGTACGTGACGCGCGGCCACAAGCGCAACACCCGGAGGGTCGAGAACGAGGACGCGGTGCTGAAGCTCCTGGCGCCCTACGGCTTCGAGGTCGTCGACCCGGGAGCGCTGTCGGTGGCCGAGCAGATCGACGCCTTCGCCGGAGCCGAGCTCGTCGTCGGTCCCCATGGGGCCGGGCTCACCAACATCGTCTTCTGTCCTGCAGGCGCGACGGTGGTGGAGCTCTTCCCGCCCGACTACGTGAACGTCTGCTACTGGAACCTGGCATCGGCCGTGGACGGGCTGCGCTACCGCTACCTCGTGAACGGGCCGGTGACGCGGCGGAGAGGTGCGCAACTGGGGGTGGCCTCCGATGTGACGGTCGATCTCGACGGATTGCGCACGCTCGTCGAAGACGCCCTGGCACAATCCTGAACGCCATGGAAGGGATCAAGGGGCGCATCGTCGTCCACGACTATTCCGGCCACCCCGGCCAGGCCCAGCTCAGCCGGGCCCTGGCCCGGCGCGGCTACGAGGTGCACCACCAGCACTGCCCCTCGTACACGACCGGCAAGGGCGCGGTGGAACCGGTGC
>DASRBM010000263.1:0-14124 GCA_035653635.1 Acidimicrobiales bacterium
TGACGCGCATGCACCACCTGCTCGGCCAGTCGGTGTTCGACGTACAGGGCGACGAGGCCTGGGGTGAGACGTTCTTCGTCTTCCACGGAGCGGTCGGCGACTTTGCCGTCAGGGCCTGCGGGCGGTACGCCGACTACTTCCGCCGCCTGCAGGGTTCCTGGAAGCTCGTGTACCGGCGGGTGGTACCCGACGAGGTGCCGGTGGGTGACGACCCGGCGGGCTACTGGGGCGCGAGCAGGGATCGCCTCGATCCGAGCTACGACCGACTCCGCTGGCCGCCCGGGGTGCCGCTGCCGAGCTGACGCCAGCGGCAGTGGCCGGGGCCGGGCCGCGGGGGCTGTGTACGATCTCGCCGATGCCGACGAACCGGTCCCTGTCGTTCGACCCGGTCCTCGCCGCACGCGACGTATGGAAGGCGAGGGGCTGGGGCGAGGCGTCGACCGGCATGGCGGCGGTCACCTCCATCATGCGGGCCCACCAGCTCTTCCTGGCCAAGGCCAACGAGGTGCTGCGCCCGTTCGACCTCACCTTCGCCCGGTACGAGGTCCTGGCCTGGCTGGCATGGAACGCGGAGTGCGGGCAGCTGTCGCTGTCGCAGATCGCCGAACGCCTGCAGGTGACGCCGGCCACGGTGACGAACGCCATCGACCGGCTCGAGGCCGACGGCCTCGTGCGGCGGCTCCCGCACCCGAGCGACGCCCGCACCACCCTGGCCGAGATCACCGCCCGTGGGCGCAAGACGGTGGCGGCCGCCACCGACGAGCTCAACACGAAGGTGTTCGAGGCGGTCCGGCTGTCCCGGACGGAGATGGAGTCGCTCATCCGGCTGCTCGTGAAGGTGCGGATCGAGGCCGGCGACTTCTCGGCCGACGCCGGCACCGACGCCGCCGCCCGCAAGACGTCCTGACCGCCTACCCGCCCCCCTGCAGGTGGGCGAGGAAGGCACGGGACCATGCCATGAGGTCCGACGGCACGAAGTAGTCGCCCTCGTCGTTGATGGTGTCCCACTGCCCGGCCACGTCCTCCATGGTCGGTGGCCTCGCGCCCCGGTGGACATAGCCCTCGGTGGAGGCGATGAAGAGCCGGGCGAAGCGTCCGGCACCGGCCGTGTAGATCTCGCCGCTCACTGGACAGTCCTCGTGCGCGAGATACGCGGCCATGGGAGCGACGAGCTCGGGCGCCATGGCGGTGGCCATGGGGTCGTCGTCGTCGGTGCCCCGCCCCGCCATGCGCGTGTAGGCGGCCGGCGCGATGCAGTTCACCTTGATGCCCTTCCGGGCGCCCGCCAGCCTGGCGCTGCGGGTGAGCCCCACCACGGCGGCCTTGGCCGTGGCGTAGGCGGTGTTCTCCGGCAGCCCGAGCAGTCCGGTGGACGTCGTCATGACGATGCGGCCGTATCTCTGTGCGGTCATGTGCGGCCACGCCGCTCTGGTCGTGTTGAACGAGCCGAGGACGTGCACGGCCAGATGGCGTCCGAGCGCCTCCACGTCGACCTCGGGCAGCCCGGCCCATTGCATGATGCCGGCGTTGTTGAGAACCACGTCGATGCGGCCGAACTCCTCCACCGCCCGACCGACGAGCGCCGCCGCCCCGGCCGGGTCGGCCACGTCGCTGGTGTCGGCCACGGCCGTGCCGCCCGACGCCCCGATGGCGGCCGCCACGAGCGCCGCCGGCTCGGAGTCGGCGCCGTCTCCTTCCATGGAGCCGCCGAGGTCGTTGACGACCACGCGGGCGCCGCGCTCGGCGAGCAGCATGGCGTAGGCGCGGCCGAGTCCCCGGCCCGCCCCGGTGACGACGGCCACGCGCCCGTCGAAGGAGAGCGACGCCACGCCCGCTCCGGTCCCGGTGCTCAGGCGGGGATCGGCGCGCTGAAGCCGAGCAGGCCGCCCAGGGTGCCGCCCACGATGGCGGCCCGCTCGTCGGCCGGCACGCCGGCGAACTGCGTGGCGATCAGCTCACGGCTGCCGCGGAACGTCCCCTCGGCGTGCGGATAGTCGTTGCCCCAGACGATGGCGGACACCCCCGTGATGTGGCGGGCGGCCACGGCGACCGGGTCGTCCTGGAACGACACGTGGAACTGGCGCCGCACGTACTCGCTGGGTTTGAGCGGATACGGCCACTTCTCGTTGAGCCGGAAGAGCTGCGCCATGTTGGGCTGGTCGGTGGGCGGACGGTTCTCGTCCCAGTGTCCGAGCCACCAGTCGGCGTCCTGTCCGATACCGGTGACCCAGCACTTGTCCATGGCGCCGACGAGTGATGCGAGCCAGTGCGCGTTGAACTCGATGAGTGCGAAATGGAGGTCGGGGAAACGTTCGGGCACGCCGCCGCCGATGAGCTCGCAGATGACCTGCTGCGGGACGACCGTGCTGTAGATGCACTGGGTGACCATCCGCTTGGAGGCCGATTTGGCCGTCATCGGCTTGTTGACCTGCGCCGCGTTCTCCATGACGACCTTCAGCGTGGTGGACTCCGGGTCGTTCACCTTGACGCCACCGGTCTGGGTGTGGATGAAGACGTGCACGCCGTTTGACTGGGCGGCGGCCCACACCGGGTCGTAGTCGGGCGAGTAGTACGGCTTCGGCGGCACCGCAGGCAGGAGCACGGCCCGGAAACCGGCCGCCGCCACCCGCTCGATCTCGGCCACGGCGTCGGCGATGTCGGTGATGGGGACCGGGGCGGTCGGCGCGATGCGGGAGAAGTACGGTGCGAAGCGCTCGATGACGTAGTCGTTGTAGACCCGCGCATGGGCCATCGACAGCTCGTGGTCGTCGGAGTAGAGGCCGAACAGCGACAGGTTGGGGTGCATGACGGCGACGTCGACGCCGTCGAAGTCCATGTCCTCGAGGATGAGCTCCGGATCGCCCTCGGGCATGCGACCGCCGGTCTGGCGGTAGCGCGAGATCGTCCACCCCTCGAATCCGGGCGTGTGCAGCCGGCGGAAGACGCGGGCACCGCCCTCGACGAGCGGCTCGATCTCGAAGTCCTCCTCCCACACCCCGCGCTCGCGCAGGTGGACGGGGAGGCGGGTCCTGAAGAGGTCGGTGGGCTCCAGGATGTGCCCGTCGGCAGAGACGACCAGTTCCTTCTGCGTCATGGCTGACGGCCTTTCTGTGCGTGCGCGCGGTGTCGGCACGGCCGTTGCGCGCATGGTAAATCAACCGGTCGGCACGAGACAACGGACCGGAAGTGCGGCCCGATGGCTCGACGAAGCGGAAGGGAGCCATGGTGGCGAAGCGGTGGGTGCAGCGGCCGGAGGGCTCCACCTGGGGCGACTGGGGTGACGACGACGAGGTCGGCCGGATCAACCTGCTCACCCCGGAGAAGGTGCTCCAAGGCGTGCGCGAGGTGCACGCCGGCATCGCCTTCTGTCTGAGCCTGCCCCTCGACTTCCCCGGCGGCACGACCCTCAACCAGCGGCGCCGGCCGCCGGTGCTCGCCCCCACCGAGGACATGAAGGGCAACGCCGGCACCTTCTACAACGTCCACATGAAGGACATGGAGGAGGGGCATCCCAAGTACGTCGACGTGTGGGCCGACGACGTCGTCACCTTGTCGCTGCAGTACTCCACCCAGTGGGACTCCCTCGCCCATGTCGGCGCCGAGTTCGACGCGGACGGCGACGGGACCGAGGAGGCCGTGTACTACAACGGCTACCGGGCCGGAGTCGACCTCGTGGGACCGCACGACGACGCCCGGGGCGACGGCAGCGGGTACGGCTGCTTCGCCCATCACCTCGGCCTCGAGCACATGGCCGCCACCGGCGTCCAAGGGCGCGGGGTGCTCGTGGACCTCGCCCGCCACCTGGGCCAGGACTTCCGGCTCGTCGACCTGCAGACGCTCGAGGAGGTCATGGCCGCTGACGGTGTCGTGGTGGAGCCGGGGGACATCCTCCTGCTGCACACCGGATTCGCCACGAAGGTGCTCGAGTGGAACCGCGAGCCGGATCCGGTGGCGATCCACCGCTCGTGCAGCTCCCTCGATGGTCGGGACAAGGCACTGCTCGAATGGATCGCCGATTCGCAGATCGCCGCGCTCGTGGCCGACAACTATGCGGTGGAGGGGCTCATCGGCCGCGACCGCGACGAGAGCCGTCATTCGTTCCTCCCCATCCACCATCTCTGCCTGTTCCGTCTGGGGGTGCCGCTCGGGGAGATGTGGTACCTGCACGAGCTGGCCCAGTGGCTCGGCGCCAACGGGCGCAGCCGCTTCCTCCTCACCGCGCCACCGTTGCGGCTGCCCGGCGCGGTGGGGTCGCCGCTCACCCCGGTGGCGACGGTCTGAGCAGGCGGCCACGGGTCAGGCCCGTCGCGCCGCGGCGGCCGAGCGCGACAGCCGGAACGCCTTGTAGTCGCTCTCGACGACCTCGGCGATCATCGAGAAGAGCTTGGGGCGTCCACCGGAGTTGAGGAGGTACTTCTTCGGCTTTCCGGGGATGTTGGTGCCGAAGTAGTAGCTGATCTCGCCGAACGTCGACTTCGCCGCTCCACGGTCGATCATCGCCGTCCACCGCTGTTCGGCGGCAGGGTCCACCTCGATCGTGTCGTAGCCGTGGTCGCGGACGTAGACCAGGGTGTCGGTCACGAAGTCGACCTGGTCGCCGTTGTAGCGGGGGTTGTTGCCGGCCGCCGCGTGGGGACCACCGGGGAAGAAGAGGTTCGGGAACCCGGCTGTCTGCACGCCGAGGAACGTCCTCGGGCCCTCGGACCAGTGGTCGGCGAGAGCGAGCCCGTCGCGGCCGACGATCCCCATGCGCAGCAGCGCCCCGGTGCCGAAATCGAAGCCGGTCGCCCACACGACGATGTCGAAGCCCCGGCTTCCCTCGGCCGTCTCGATGCCGGTGGCGGTGAGCCGGGTGATGGGCGTCTCCTGCAGGTCGACGAGAGCGACGTTCGGTCGGTTGTACGTCTCGTAGTAGCCGGTGACGAACGGAGGGCGCTTCTCGCCGAAGCGGTGGTCCTTCGGGATGAGCCGCTCGGCGGTGACGGGGTCCTCCACGACGGCCCGTACCTTCGCCGCGATGAAGGCGCACCACTCGGCGTTGGCGGCCTCGTCGAGCATGACGTCGGTGTAGTTGCTGATGAGCTTGGCGAACCCGGGGCTGCTCCACATCCGCTCGAAGAATTCGCTGTGTGCCTCGGGATCGTCCTCGGTGGAAGCCCGGTCATGGGGCTGGTGGAGGAAACCTGCCGGCGAGGTGTCGAGGACCTCCTTGATGCGCTCGAACTCGGCGTTCAGCCGCGCGTGCTCCTCGGGGCCGATGGGCTCGTTGTTGAGCGGCGTGCACCAGTTCGGCGTGCGCTGGTACACGGTGAGCGACTCCACCACGCCGGCGATCTCGGGGATGAGCTGCACCCCGCTCGATCCGGTGCCGATCACCGCCACCCGCTTGCCCCGGAAGTCGACCGGCGACGATGGCCACAGTCCCGTGTGGTACGACTCGCCGCGGAAGTCGTGGCGTCCGGGCACGTCGGGGAAGTACGGCACCGACAGCACGCCGGTGGCGGCCACGACGAACCGGGCCGACGTGGTGGTGCCGTCGGCGGCCGTGACCGTCCACGTTCCGGTCTCCTCGTCGTACACCGCGGCGGTCACCCGGGCGCCGAGCCGGAGGTGGGGCCGCAGGGCGAAGCGGTCGACCACGTGGTTCAGGTAGCGCTCGATCTCGGGTTGTCCGGCGAAGAGCTCTGCCCACCGCCACTGCTCGAACAGCTCGCGGGAGAAGAGATACGCGTAGGTGTAGCTCTCGGAGTCGAAGCGGGCACCGGGGTAGCGGTTCCAGTACCAGGTGCCGCCGACCCCGTCGCCGGCCTCCCACAACGCGGCGGAGAAGCCCGATTCGAGGGCGCGGTGCAGTTGATAGATGCCGGTGATCCCGGCCCCCACGACGAGCACGTCGACATCGGGTCCGCCGCCCGGCGCGCCGGGCGGGAGCGTCGTCGCCCGCGAGGGCCGGCGCAGCCCCATGTGGTCCCTCCCTCGGTGCCCGGGCCGGTCGTGCGGGCCGATCCCGATTGCGCGAATCTCGTATGCAGGAAACGGAAGTGGCGTTTCTTGTACCGATCGGTACGATAGCCGCTCGACGGGGATCGCGGGAGGGGAGACATGGCTGCCATCGACCAGCAGGCGGCAGGCCGGACGTGGTCGGCCCTGCCGGTGCCCTTCGCCGTCGAGGTGCCCGACCGCGTGCCGAAGGAGCGCTACTACGACCAGGCCTTCTACGAGATGGAGGCCGAGCTCCTGTGGCCCCGGGTCTGGCAGATGGCCTGCCGGCTCGAGGAGATCCCCGGGCCCGGCGACTTCGTCGAGTACGAGATCCTCGACCAGTCGGTGGTGGTCGTGCGGGGCGGGGACGGCTCCGTGCGGGCCTACGAGAACGCCTGCCGCCACCGTGGCGTCAAGGTGGTGGAGGGCAGAGGGACCCTCAAGACCGGATTCACCTGTCCCTTCCACGGCTGGTGCTACGGGCTCGACGGGGCCAACACCTTCGTGTCCCAGGCAAGGAGCTTCGCCGAGCACAACCTCGAGCCCGGCGACATCGACCTGCGGGCGGTGCGGTGCGAGACGTGGGGCGGCTGCGCCTGGATCAACTTCGACGACGGCGCGCCGCCCGTGCGCGAGTACCTGCAGCCGATCTCCTCCATCCTCGACGCCTGGAAGGTCGAGTCGCTGCGGGCCGAGTGGTGGTACGCGTGCCGCCTGCCGGCCAACTGGAAGCTCGCTCAGGAGGCCTTCGTCGAGCAGTACCACGTGCTCGAGACCCATCCCCAGCTGCGCCTTCCCGGGCGTTACCCGTCGCGCGACGGCCGCTTCGACCCGAGGGTGTTCGTGGAGTCGGAGCTCGAGTACCTGCGCCTCATGAGCGAGGGCATGGCCGGCATGGTGCACGCCGACGACGTGCGGATCGCCGAGGACCTCGCCGGCATGGAGCTGCCGGTCGATCCCAAGCTCGCCATGGAGGTCTGGAACCGCACGCTCAACGACGAGGTGACGCGCCGACACCGCGCCCTCGGCCACGACATGCCCGACATCAACGAGCTGGCCGCCCAGGGCATCAACGAGCCCATGGCCTACTGCTTCCCCCACTACCTGGTGCTCCCCATGTACTCGAGCGCGTCGGCCTACCGGTTCCGGCCGCTCGGACCGGAGGAGACGCTCATGGAGATCTGGTCCCTCGCCCGCGTCCCCGAGGGGACCGAGCGGCCGCGGCCGGTCCCGCCCGAGGCGTGGGCGCCCGACGACGGGCGCTGGCCGCCCATCCCGGCGCAGGACTTCTCGAACATCCCCCGCCAGCAGAAGGGCCTGCACGCGCGGGGCTTCCGCTACATGCGGCTGTCGGAGAAGAACGAGGGGCACATCTCGAACTCGCACCGCCTGCTCGACGGGTTCCTGGCCGGGCTCCCCTGGGAGCGCCTGCTCCCGGCCATGGCCCAGGTCAACGTCCACCCCCTCGAGATGCCGGTCCTCGACCTCCGCCTCTGACCGGTACTGGTCGCCGCCCCCGGCCCGGCCTAGTGTTGAGAACGCCCTTTCCGCTCATGAGAATGACGCTCGCCCACCGAGCCCGGAGGCCGTGGTGACCGACTTCGAGGCCATCGACTTCTTCCGCGACAAGACGCTCGTCGCCGATCCGTACCCGTACTACGACTTCCTCCGCAGCAGCTGCCCGGTCCGCCGGGAGCAGCACCACGACGTGATGATGGTGACCGGCTACGAGGAAGCGCTCGCCGTCTACCACGACCCCCAGCTGTTCTCGTCGTGCAACTCGGTGACCGGACCGTTCCCCGGCTTCCCCGTCCCGCTCGAGGGCGAGGACGTGAGCGACCTGATCGAGCAGTACCGCGACCGGCTCCCGATGAGCGACCAGGTCATCACCTTCGATCCGCCCAAGCACACGGACCACCGCGGGCTGCTCATGAAGCTGCTGACGCCGGGGCGTCTCAAGGAGAACGAGGCGTTCATGTGGGACTACGCCGACCGCCAGATCGACGAGTTCATGGGTCGCGGGTCGTGCGAGTTCATCTCGGAGTACGCGAGCCCCTTCGCCATGCTCGTGATCGCCGACCTCCTCGGCGTTCCCCGTGAGGACCACGAGCTGTTCCGCAAGAACCTGAGCAGGACGACCGGGCTCGGCAGCACCGGCGACGACACCTTGGCCCACAACCCCCTCGAGTTCCTCTACCAGCAGCTGTCCATGTACGTGGAGGACCGCCGCCGCGAGCCGCGGGGCGACGTGCTGAGCGGCCTCGCCACCGCCACCTTCAAGGACGGGTCCGTCCCCGAGGTGATCGACGTCGTCCGGGTGGCGGCCAACATCTTCGCCGCCGGCCAGGAGACGACGGTGCGCCTGCTCGCCTCGGCGCTGCAGTACCTCGGTGACCATCCCGACCTGCAGCAGCGCCTGCGCGCCGAGCGCGACCGCATCCCCAATTTCGTGGAGGAGATGTTGCGGTGGGAGGGACCCGTCAAGGGTGACTTCCGTCTGGCCCGGCGGGCCACGACCGTCGGAGGTGTGGACGTCCCGGCCGGGACGACGGTGATGGTGCTCAACGCCGCGGCCAACCGCGACCCGCGCAAGTTCGCCGATCCCGAGGTCTTCGACCCCGACCGGGAGAACGCCCGGCAGCACATCGCCTTCGGCCACGGTGTGCACGTGTGCCCGGGCGCGCCGCTGGCGAGGACCGAGGGCCGGGTGAGCCTCGAGAAGCTCCTCGACCGCATGGGCGACATCCGCATCTCGGAGGAGCAGCACGGGCCGGCGGGGGCGCGGCGCTACTCGTACGTGCCCACCTACATCCTGCGCGGCCTCACCCGCCTGCACCTCGAGTTCACCCCCGCCGACCGCTAGCTAGATTGCCGCCCATGCGATTCGGACTCGACGTGGCCCAGCAGCGGATGTCGTGGGACGAGCTGGTCCGGCGCGTCCGGCTGGCCGAGGACCTCGGATTCGACGGCATGTGGGGCTTCGACCATCTGCAGCCCATGTACGGCGACGGTCCGGGCGAGACCTTCGAAGGCATGACGACCCTCGCTGCGCTGGCGGGGGTGACGACGCGCATCCGGCTCGGCCTGCTCGTCACCGGCGTGACCTACCGCCATCCGTCGATGCTCGCCATGCAGGCGAACACCGTCGACCACGCGTCCCACGGTCGCCTGGAGCTCGCCATCGGGGCCGCCTGGTTCGACAAGGAGCACCACGAGCTCGGGATCCCCTTCCCGCCGACGGGCGAGCGCTTCGATCTCCTCGAGGACGCCCTCGAGATCCTGACCCGGCTCTTCTCGGGGGAGAAGGTCTCCTACGACGGCACGCGGGTGTCGCTGCACGACGCCCAGATGCAGCCGCTCCCGGTGCAGCGGCCGCACCCGCCGATCTGGATCGGGGGAACCGGCCCGACCCGAACGCTCCCGCTCGTGGCCCGCTATGCCGACGTGTGGCACGCCTGGGGTTCGCCCAACTCGCTGCGCGAGGCAAACGCCCGCATCGACGAGTTGGCCACCGGAGCCGGGCGCGACCCGTCGGCCATCATGCGGGCCGGCTCGCTGTCGCTCGACGACCTCGACACCGCGGCCAAGCACACGGGCAAGTTCCGCGACGCCGGATACGGCTATCTGGTGTGCGGTTGGCCCGGCGCCGGCGACGGCCAGGTCGAGGCGTTCGCCCGCCAGGTCATGCCCGAGTTCGCCTCCTAGGTGCGCGCGCCGGCGGGGGAGGGGCGCACGTGAGCGAGACATTCGACCTGAGCGGCAAGGTGGCCCTCGTGACGGGCGGCAGCAGGGGCATCGGCCGCGCCGTGGCCGAGGGCATGGCCAGGGCCGGCGCGGAGGTGGTGGTCGCCAGCCGCAAGCTCGACGCCTGTAGGGCTGCGGCCGAGGAGATCGGCGTCGCCACCGGCCGGCGGACGCTTCCGGTCGCCTGCCACGTCGGCAGGTGGGAGGACTGCGACGCCCTCGTCGACGCCGTGTACGACGAGTTCGGCCGCTGCGACGTGCTCGTCAACAACGCCGGTATGTCGCCGCTCTACGACGGGCTGCCGTCGGTCACCGAGGACCTCTACGACAAGGTGCACGCCGTCAACGCCCGCGGCCCCTTCCGTCTGAGCGCGCTCGTGGGCACCCGCATGGCCGCCGGCGACGGCGGATCGATCGTGAACGTGTCCACCGCCGGCTCGTTGCGCCCCGACGCCACCGACCTCCCCTACGCCATGGCCAAGGCCGCGCTCAACGCCCTCACCCTCGGCCTCGCCGGGGCCTGGGCCCCGAAGGTCCGCGCCAACCTGGTGCTGCCGGGCGCCTTCGACACCGACATCACGAAGGCCTGGGCCCCCGACATGAAGGCCCGGGCGGGGGCGATGAACCCCATGGGCCGCATCGGTGTCCCCGGCGACCTGGTCGGGGTGTGCGTCTTCCTCGCCAGCGAGGCGGCCTCCTACGTGAACGGCGCCCAGATCCTGGTGGACGGGGGGCTCTACCGGTCCCTCTGAGCCCGGGCCAGGACCGGAGGGGCCGGATATGCTCTATCCGGAAACCGGAAGTGGCATTCTCAGAAGGAAGAGGACGGACGCATGCGCATCGGCCTGATGGTGGGACCCGAGCGCGGCCGCTACGCCACCAAGGTCGAGCGCATGCGCGCCGATGCCCGGTGGGCGGAGGAGTCCGGGCTGCACACGGTGTGGATCCCGCAGATTCCCGACGAATTCGACGCCCTCACCGCCGCCGCCCTCGTCGGCGACGTCACCTCGCGCATCGAGATCGGCACCGCCGTCGTCCCCGTGCAGCCGCGCCACCCGGTGGCCCTCGCCCACCAGGTGCTGTCGGTGCAGGCCGTCTGCGGCGGGCGCTTCAGCCTCGGCCTCGGGGTGTCGCACCACTGGATCATCGACGAGATGATGGGCATGGCCTATGAGAAGCCGGTCGAGACCATGGCGGCCTATCTCGACGTGCTCGACCAGGCGCTTGCCGGGCCCGGCACGGTGGACGTGGAGAACGGCCGCTTCCGTATCCACCAGCCCCTCGACGTCACCGACGCGGGGCCCACGCCCGTGCTCATCGCTGCACTCGGACCCCGCATGCTCGACCTGTGCGGCGCGCGCACGGCCGGGACCATCTTGTGGATGGCCGACGAGCGCGCCATCGGCGGCCACGTGGTGCCCGCCCTCACCCGAGCCGCCCAGGCCTCCGGACGGCCGGCGCCCAGGGTGGTGGCCGGTGTGCCGGTGTGCCTGTGCGCCGACGACGAGGTCCCCCTGGCGGTGGAGCGCACCAACCGGATCCTGGCCGAGGCCGAGGTGTCGCCGAACTACCAGAAGCTGCTCGACCAGGGCGACGCCCGGACCATCGGGGACATCCTGGCGGCCGGCAGCGACAGCGCCATCGAGAAGAGGCTGCGGAGCTTCGCCGACGCCGGGGTGACCGATGCGTCGGTCAGGGTGGTGCCCATCGGGCAGAATCGCGACGAGCTCATCGCGTCTTCCAGGCGCACCCGCGAGCTCCTGGCGTCGCTCGCCGCCGCCCATCCGCAACCGACCTGAGCGCACCACGGGGGGAGGGAGCTCCGATGCACGATCTCCTCCACCAGCCGATCCGGATAGGCGGCGCCACGATCCGCAACCGCCTCTACCGCGCCCCCGTGCTCGAAGGTGCGGGCGACGGACCCGGGTCCGTGGACGTCTACACCCGCCACTTCGTCGAGAACGCACGGCACGGCGTCGGGCTCATCATCCAGGGGTCGTCGTGCATCGCAGCCGAGGGGCGCACGTCGCCGGGGATGACCTGTGTCGACACCAGGGAGAAGACGCTCCGCCTGGCGCCGATGGTCGCCGAGGTGCACGAGGCGGGGGCGAGCATCTTCCTGCAGCTCGGCCACGGCGGCATCTACGCCATGGAGGCGTGGCACGAGCCGTACGCCGGAGCCCGTCGCGGACCGGTGCTGGCGGCGTCGCCGCTTCCGGCGATCCTCCGCCCGCTGTTCCGGGGCGTCCCGGTCCACGTGCTCACGACCGACGAGGCGCGCGCGATGTGCCGGCAGTACGGGACGGCGGCAGCGTGGGCGAGGGAGGCCGGCTACGACGGGATCCAGCTCGGCTCCGCCAACGCCAAGCTGCTCGACCAGTTCATCTCGCCGTTCTACAACCGTCGCACCGACGAGTTCGGCGGGTCGCTCGAAGGACGGGCGCGGGTGCTGCACCTGATCCGCCGGGCCGTGGCCGATGCCGCCGGAGACGACTTCCCCTGCACGGTGAAGATTCCGGCCGAGCGCACCCCTCCGGGTTTCCGGGGCACCGGCTTCGACGAGGCACTCGCCATGTGCCGGCTGGCCGAGGAGTGGGGGTTCGACGCCGTGACGCCGGTGGAGGTATCGGTGTTCCCCGACACGACCCTGTCGCGCGGGGGCGTGCCCGACGGCTTCTGGACCAACAAGGGCATGGGCGAGCGGCTCCGCCGGGCAGCCCCCTCGCGCCTGCGACGGGGCGCCATCAAGGCCGGCGCGTGGTGGGGCGGCCACCGGGCACCGTTCGAAGCGGTGTGGAACAGACCGCTGTTCTCGAGGGCGTCACAGGAGGTCGACATCCCGGTGTTCGCCGTCGGTGGCATCCGCAGCGCGGCCGAGGTGCACGAGATCCTCGAAAACGGCCAGGCCGCCATGGTGGGGATCGGCCGCCCCTTCTACGCGGAGCCCGACCTCGCCGGCCGTATCCTCGGCGGTGACGCCGGCCCGCGCCTGTGCCGGAACTCCAACCGGTGCGTCGCGGCCCAGATGCTGGGCATGAAGGGCATCTGCTACAACCCCGACGTGCGCCGCGGCGCCCGGGGCGCCGCTCAGGTCGACGGCCCCTCCAACCGGTAGCGGAGATAGACGACGCCGTTTCCGAAGCGCCGCGTCTCCATGAGGATGAGCGGCAGGTGGACGCCCTCCGGCCACCACGGCTTGCCGCCGCCGAGCACGACGGGCACGACCAGGAGGCGCACCTCGTCCACGACACCGGCGGCGAGCGCCTGGCCCGCGAGGTCGGCCCCGCCGATGGTGAGGCGGCGATCGGCCGCCGCCTTCAAGCCCCGGACGGTCTGCGGGTCGAAGTCGCGCTCGAGGGTCGTCCTGGCGCTCGACACGGACTCGAGCGTGCGCGAGTACACGACCTTGTCCGCCTGCCGCCACATCCGGGCGAATTCCGCGACGTACTCCTCCTCGGGGGCGGCGTCCTCCCAGTAGAGCATCGCCTCGTACATCCGGCGTCCGTAGAGGTACGTCCCGGCGGACCGTTCGAGCTCGCGGATGAAGGTGAAGACCTCCTCGTCGGGTTCGGACCAGTCGAGCCGGCCGTCGCTGTCCTCGGTGAAGCCGTCGAGCGACACGTTGGCGGTGTAGACGAGCTCACCCATCGGGCCGTCGCGCTCCTCGCCGAGGCGTCATCGGGCGGGCGACGTCTTCACCGCGAACAGCTTCCAGGTGCCGGGCACGCCCTTCAGTGCCTGCTCACCCCGGTCGACGAACTCGATCCCGGATCCGACGACGAGGTCCTTGACCGTCCCCGAGACGAGGATCTCTCCCGGCATGGCGAGCGCCCCCACGCGAGCCGCGATGTGGACGGCCAGGCCGCCCAGGTCGTCGCCGCGTACCTCGCACTCGCCCGTATGGAGACCCATCCGCAGGTCGATGCCCAACGCGGCCACCGACTCGCTGATCGCCCGGGCGCAGCGAATGGCCCGGGCCGGACCGTCGAAGGAGGCGACGAAGCCGTCACCCGTCGTGTTCACCTCGCGCCCGTGATACCGACGCAACTGCTCGCGGGTGAGCGCGTCGTGGCGGTCGAGAACCGAGCGCCAGCGTTGGTCGCCCAAGGAGGCGGCTCGCTCGGTGGACCCGACGATGTCGGTGAAGAGCACCGACGCGAGCACTCGGTCGACTTCGTCGACGGGGCGCGAGCCGGTGAGGAATTCGCCGATCTCCTCCACCATGAGATGGACGTCGGAGGTGGGGAACAGGTCACCGCCCGGGAGCTCGACGAGCTTCGCTCCGTCGATGTGCTCGGCCAGGTACTTCCCATACGCAGGCACGAGCAGCGGGTTCTCCCGCACGTGCAGCACGAGGGTCGGGACCCGGACGAGGGGAAGGACGCCGCGCACGTCGAC
>DASRBM010000264.1:0-10106 GCA_035653635.1 Acidimicrobiales bacterium
GAGCGAGCGATGCCGCGCGCCGCGTCCGCCGACGCGGTGATGCCGACGCTCCTGGCGCAGGCCCTCACCGTGCCGCCCGCGCCGCCTCCCCCACCGCCCCCGCCGCCCACGACGACCACCAGCGCGCCGTCATGGGCCGACCCCGTCACCGAAGAAGAGCGCGTCGAGTGGTCACGGGTGAACATGTGCGAGGAGAACGGCAACTGGCACGTGCGCGGCAGCGCGTACTCCGGCGGCCTCGGCATCTCCGAGGCGAACTGGGTGCGCTACGGCGGACAGCGTGACTTCGGCCCGGAATGGGCGGCCACACCCGACGAGCAGATCGTCGTGGCCATGCGCATCCAGCCCTATCCACCGGACCAGCACGGGTGCACCGGCGGCTGGTGACGGGCGTGACGCGCTACAGGGGGTCGACGGCCGTCGTCGGCCCCTCGTCGTGCACGTGCTCGGTCCATGCCGATCCGCTCCAGTAGCGGTGACGGTGGCGGCCGCTCGGATCGGCATACCAACCGGCCGGGGGTGACGTCGCTCCCGGTGCGGTGGGGCCGGAAGAGGCGGTAGGCGACGTCGTCGCCGGTGCCGGCGCACCGGCCGCAGGCGGCCTCGGCTCGGGACCGACGCGCGAGCGGGCCGTGCGGCTGCGGTCGGCGATCTCGTCGACGAGCGACGCCGCCTCCTGCTCGTCACGGTCGCGGAACGCCGCTTCCACGTCGCGGCCGGGGACGTCCACGTGCACGGTGGCGAGGCGGAGCCGGCGCTGCAGGGGGCCCTGCACGCGCCGCACGCTCTGCACCTTGTCGAGCGGCACCCAGCAGGTGCGACGTCGGAAGCGCCCGGTGACGGCCACGGCCACGTGCTCGTCGTGGCCGGCGCGCAGGAAGTGGAAGCTGAGCGGCGCCTTCAGCCGCGCCCGCGCCGGCGGCGGTGTGGGCTCGCACCCGGGCTCGGCCACCACCGCGCCCCGGATGGCCGCAGCGGTGGCGCGGTCGCCGACCGGCAACAGCGTCTTGCGGACACGTCCCGATCCCTGGCCGCGGTCGCGCCCGGGCATACCGGCCAGATCCACCTCGAGACGGCACCAACCGAAAGGCCGCCACATGAGCGGCTCGATCTGCCGCACTGCCTGCACCCGGCGGTAGGGGACGGTCTCGGCCACGTTGCCGAGCAGCCCGCGCCGGATGCGGATGCCGTCGGCGGCGTAGCCGACGGTGAAGCCGTAGAGCACGTTGAAGCGACGCCACACGAGGGCGCCCGTCGAGAACATGTAGGCGACGAGGACGCCGATGGCGCCACCGAGTCCGTGGGGCGCCGACAGCGCCACCACGACGACGCCGACGACGAGGAGCACGAACACGAGCGCAGGCAGCGACAGCAGGACCGATCCGACGAGCCGGTCGGTCGGCACCGCCAGGCCCGCCACCTCGACCGGCTCGGGTGTCGCCGGGTGCTGTCCATGGTGGGCGGCGAGCAGCGCGTTGCGCACCTGCAGGGCGCGGTCACGCCCGAGGTACGACAGCCGGGCGTTCTTGCCCGCGCCGGCCACGGTGATCTGGAGCTCGGCCAGGCCGAACCACCGGGCCAGCAGCGGCTCCACCACGTCGACGGCCTGGACGCGGGCGACGGGGACCTGGCGGGCGTCGCGCCGCAGCAGTCCCGTCTCGATGCGCAGCGTCACCCCGTCGAAGGACCACTTCGTCACGAGCCAGTGGACGAGCCCGGCCACGAGCGCGAAGGCGATGAGCGCGCCGTCGATCGGCAGGCGCGTCCGGGCACCGTTCTGGCTGCCCCCGCCGGTGGCCGCCACGATGGCGAAGAGCAGCACGATGACGGCGCGTCCGCCGCGCACCACCGGCGACAGCGGATGCAGACGCTCCCAGGCCGGTGTGGTGGCCGCCACCGAGGTCGTCACAGGCCAGCAGCCTTGGCCTCGCCGAGCGCGGCCAGCCGGTCGCGCAGACGCGCCGCCTCGTCGGGCTCGAGGCCGGGGATGCGGGCGTCGCTGCGGGCCGCGGCGGTGTGGAGCCGTACCGTCGAGATGCCGAACAGCCGCTCCACCACGCCCGCCGTCACCTCCACGAACTGCATCCGCCCGTAGGGGACGACCGACAGGCGGCGGATCATCACGCCCCGGCGGACGAGCAGGTCCTCCTCGCGCTCGAGATAGCCCCAGCCCCGGAAGCGGTTGCGCACGAAGTTGCCCGCCACCGCCGTCAGCACCACGGCGACACCGGCGCCCACGCCCATGGCGACAGGCCCACCGTTGGCGGTGGCGGCCAGCACCACGACGAGGAGGAGCGCGCCGAGCAGGAGCACCTCGGTGCGCCGCATGCTCCACAACTTCGGCGACGGCCCCGACCAGCCCGTGTCCGACTCGACCGTTGTCATCGGATCCCCTTCGGCCCCGTCGCAGGCGAGGCGCCCGCCCGTCCGGCGACGAACACTACGCCGGTCGCCTCCTCCCGGAGCGGAGTCAGCGGACGGTGAGCTCGCGGCGGTAGACGCGTGCGGGACCGAGATCGACGAGTGCGTCGGCGAGGGCGTCGAAGGCACGCGCCGCCTCGCCCTCGGGATCGGCCACCCGCACCGGCGTCCCCTCGTCGCCGCCGACGCGGACGTCGGGCACGAGGGGTACCTGGCCGAGCAACGGGACCTCGAGCTCGTCGGCCAGCTGCCGGCCGCCGCCGGCGCCGAAGAGCTCGTAGCGCTTGCCGTCGTCGCCGGTGAACCACGAGAGGTTCTCGATCACGCCGCGCACGGGGAGCTTGAGCTTCTTCGCAGCGTAGGCCGAGCGCTGGGCGACCCGCTGGGCGGCGGGCTGCGGCGTGGTGACGACGACGATCTCGGTGCGCGGCAGGTACTGGCCGAGTGAAAGGGCGACGTCCCCGGTGCCCGGGGGCATGTCGACGAGGAGGAAGTCGGGCTCGCCCCAGTAGGCGTCGACGAGGAACTGCTCGAGCGCCTTGTGCAGCATGGGGCCGCGCCAGATCACGGGCTGGTCGTCGGAGACGAAGAACCCCATCGACAGGCAGCGGACGTCGTGCACGACCGGCGGGACGAGCAGGTCGTCGATGGCCGTCGGTTCGCGGTCCACACCGAGCATCTTCGGCACCGAGAAGCCGTAGACGTCGGCGTCGAGGAGACCGACCTCGAACCCCTTGGCGGCGAGGGCGACGGCCACGTTGACCGTGACCGACGACTTGCCCACGCCGCCCTTGCCCGACGACACGCCGATGACGCGCGTGCGCGAGCCGGGGGCCATGAACCGGTTGGGGCGGCCCTCCTCGTGTCCGAGCGGCGCAGGCCCGCCCCCGCCGTGGCGGTGGGCGGGGGCGGCGAGCGGGGCCGGCTCGCCGTGGGCGGGCTGGGCCAGGCGGCGACGGAGCTCGGCCCGCTCGGCCTCGTCCATGACCACGGCCTCGACCTCCACCCGGTCCTCACCACCGGCCAGCGGGGCGAGGACCCTGCGGACCTCGTCGGCGAGCTGCGGCCCGGCGGGCCAGCGTGCGACGGGCAGGGCGACCACGGCCACGAGCGAACGGCGGCGAACCTGCACGTCGTGCACCATGCCGAGCTCACCCAACCCGCGCTGCAGGTCGGGTTCGCGCACGGCCGCCAGCGCGGCGCGTACGTCGGATTCGGTGGCGGGCACTGCGGTCCTCCGGGTCGGCGACGCGACCAGGGATTTCGCCGCGTCGGCAGGTAGACTAGTGGGATGGCCGAATCCGCCGAACCGCTCGTGTCGTCGGGCGGCGACGGACAGCCGGCGAGCGCGGAGGGCCGTTTCTCTGCTGCCGTGGCCGCCGTCACCTCGGCCTTCGGTGACCCCACCCGGCGCGAGATCTACCTCCACGTCCGGACCCATCCCGGCGCCACCGCGTCCGAGGTGGCCGCCGCCTTCTCGCTGCACCCGAACGTCGCCCGCCACCATCTCGACCGGCTGGCCGCCGGCGGCTATCTCGACGTCACCCTGGCCCGCAGCGCGGCGACCGGCGCCGGACGACCGTCGAAGCACTACCGGCCGGCGGCCGACGCCGGGGCGGATCCCACGGTCGAGCTCGTGGGGCGGCGCGACGAGCTGCTCGTGTCGCTGCTCGCCGAGGCGCTCGAGCTCCTCGGGCCCGAGGAAGCCGAGCGCATGGCCGAGCGGGTCGGTGAGGACTACGGGCGCGTCCTGGCCGAGCGCATGGAACCGGGCGAGGGCCAGCGCTCGCTGCGCGCCGCCATGCACACCATCGCCGACGCCCTGACCGCGCACGGCTTCGCCGCCCATGCCGAGGACCGGGGCACGACCACGGCGGTGGTGGCCGAGCACTGCCCCTTCGGTGACGCCGCCTCCGCGCATCCCGTCATCTGCGCCGTCGACCGGGGCATGGTGCGGGGGCTGCTCTCCGGATTGTGCGGCTCCGACCGCGCCCCCATCCCGGTCGTGCTCTCGTCGCGCGCCCGCGGCGACGACGCCTGCGCCGCGCTCGTCTGACGGCGCCGCGCCCCGCGGCCTGACCGTGCGCCGGCACTACCTCGACCACGCCTCCACCTCGCCGCTGCGTCCCCCGGTCGTGACGGCCATGGCGAAGTGGCTGTCCGAGGGCACGGCGGCCGATCCCGGTCGTGTGCACCACGAGGGGCGCGTCGTCCGGCACGTCCTCGAGGAGAGCCGCGAGGCGATCGCCGCGTTCCTCGGCACCCGGCCCCGCCAGGTCGTGCTCACCTCGGGGGGCACCGAAGCCGTGCACACGGCCGTGTGGGGCGCCACGCGCCGGGATCCGGGCGGTGTCGTCGCCGTCGCGCCGGTGGAGCACTCCGCCGTGCGCGAGGCATCGGCCCGATGGGCCGCTCTCGCCGAGCTGGCGGTCGACGCGCAGGGCCGCGTCCTCGCCGACTCGGTGGGCGACGTGCTCGAGCGGGCGCGACGGGCCGGACAGACGGTCGCCCTCGTGCACTGCCAGTACGCCAATCACGAGGTGGGCACGATGCAGCCCGTGCGCGAGATCGTCGCCCGCTGCCGGGAGGCAGGGGTGCTCGTGCACGTCGACGCCTGCGCGGCGGTGGGACAGGTGCCGCTCGACCTCGACGCGCTCGACGCCGATCTGGTGTCGGTCACCGCCCACAAGATGGGCGGCCCGAGCGGCGTCGGCGCCCTCGTCGTGCGACGCGGCCTGCGCCTCGAGCCGCTGTTCCTCGGCGGCGCCCAGGAACGGGCACGGCGCGCCGGTCTCGAGCACGTCGTGGGTGCGGTCGGTTTCGCCGCCGCTGCCGGCGCCCTCACGCCGGAGACGATCGCCGCCGAGGAGCGGGCCGCCCGGGCCCGCACCGACGCCCTCACCGCCGCGGCCGAAGCCGTGCCGGGCGTGACACGCGTGGGGGACGGCGGCCTGCCGAACATCGCGTGCCTGGAGCTCCAGGGCGTCGAGGGCGAGCCCGTGCTCCTCGGTCTCGACCAGGTCGGCATCGCCGCGCATTCAGGTTCGTCGTGCGCGTCGGAGACCCTCGAACCGTCGCCCGTGCTCCGGGCCATGGGCCTCGACGCCGAGCGATCGCTTCGCCTGTCGGTCGGATGGTCGACGACCGACGAGGACGTCGCCGCCTTCGCCGCCGCCTTCCCCGACGTCGTACGCCGGCTGAGGGAGCTCGCCGGCTGAACGCGCCGGCGGCGGTCAGGGGAGCTCGGGGACGACGAGTGCCGTCTCGACCGGTGTCGGACTGATCTCCTCGAGCTCGCG
Organism: Acidimicrobiales bacterium; assembly: GCA_035653635.1. Classification (GTDB taxonomy): domain Bacteria; phylum Actinomycetota; class Acidimicrobiia; order Acidimicrobiales; family UBA8190; genus DASRBM01. The sequence goes on from DASRBM010000264.1 coordinate 5,721, forward strand.
CCCACCGGTCTCGGGGAGCACCACGGCGATCAGCGCGGCGGCCACGACCGGCCCGATGGCGAGCAGCATGACCACCCGGCCGAGGCTGGCCGAGCCGGTGATGAGCACGCCGGCCACGACGAAGCTGAGCGCCTGGCCGACGTACTTGGCTCCCGCGCCGATGGCGTTGCCCGAGGCCCGCAGTGCGGTGGGGAAGAGCTCGGACCCGAAGCCGGTGCCCGTGGGCCAGGCGGCGAAGAGGCCGACATACACGAGCGCCAGGGCGCCGAACAGCGCCAGGCGTCCGTGGGCGAGATCGAAGAAGCAGTACACCCCGAGCACGCCCCCGACGAGCGAGGTGCACACCACCGGTTTGCGCCCCACCCGGTCGCTCAGGGCCCCGGCGCCGACGAGCACGGGGATGGCGAGGGCGCCCGAGGCCACGAGGGTGAGCGACGCGGCCGACGCGGAGAGGTGGCGCTGGGTCTGCATGAAGTCGACCACGAACACGGTGGCCTGCGTGGTGAGGTTCGCCGTCACCGCGATGAGGCACAGCACGACGAGGCGGCGACGGTGCGGGGCGCGCAGCAACCGGCGCCACTGGTCGCGCCGGGCCGCCTCGGCGCCGACCCCGGTGAAGCGGCCCGTCTCCGACAGGCTGCCCCACAGCCGGGCCACAACGAACAGCACCGGCAACGCAGCGAGGTACAGCCACCGCCACGACGCGCCGAGCGGGTGCAGGACCGAACCCCAGAGGATGGCCGACCAGCCGGTGCCGAGGGCCGACAACATGGCGAGCCAGCCGAAGCCGAACCCTCGCGCCGACGCCGGCAACTCCTCGGCCACCACCGTCCACACGAGCGCGCTCTCGAGGACGAGGAACAGCCTCGCCGTCCACTGCAGGGCGACGAACACGGGGAAGTCGGGTGCCGCCGCGGTGAGGGCGGTGAAGACCGAGTACCCGGCGATCGACCACAGGAGCAGCACCCGCCGTCCGTGGCGGTCGGCCCGCCGGGCGAGGACCACCGCCGGCAACGCACCCAGGTAGATCACCGCGATCCACAGCGACGCCGTGGCCTGACCCGCGTGGAAGCTCGTGCGCAGGGGCTTCAGGGCCACCGTCACGATGTTGAAGTCGTAGCCCTCGAAGAAGCTCGCCCACCCGAGCAGGCTGAGCAGGCGCCAATGGCCGGCGTCGAGCACCGGCCACAGAGAACGCCGCCCGTTCCCGTCCGCCATCGGTTGCGAGCCTACGGGCGGGACCGTCACCGCGCCCGGGGATCGTTCAGCCGTGCACACCCGCCGGTGGCATCGGCGGGCTCTGGCCGGCGGCCCGGTAGGCCTGCACGACGAAGGGCCACGCGTTCTGCACCACCGCGGTGGGCGGCCCGTCGGCCAGGAAGGCGGCGAACTGCGTCACCGCGGCGGGGGCCTGGTTCTCGGCGAGGAGCATGGACCCGAGGTAGAGGTGCGGCGCGTAGGCACCAGGGTCGACGCGCTCGGCGGTCTCCTCGGTGCGCTGGCCGTCGGCCGCGGCGGTGGCGTTGCCGGCGCTCACCCCGGCCTCGTACTCGAGCCAGCCCGCCTCGGCGAGCGCCTCGGCCTGGGTGGGGTCGAGGCTCAGCACCTTTCGGTAGAGCGTGAGCGCCTGTGCACCGTTGCCCGCCGTCTCGAGCGCTTCGGCCTGGGCCAGGGTCTGTTCGATCTGCTGGGCGCGGTTGAGCGCCACCGATCCGCTCGAGGTCTGGCCCGGCAGGCGCGCCGCCACCTCGGCCACCACCAGCACCACGGCCGCCAGCGCGAAGGCGGCGACGGCGCCGCCGACGAGCACCCGCCGTCGACGTCGCCGTGCCGTCCCCGCCACCGTGGCTTCGGTCGGGGCGGCGCCGTGCCCCGCGTCGCCGGATGGCTCCGACCCCGCTCGCGCGATCGGCGGAACGTCCGGTGCGGTGGCGGCGTCGTCGAGCGCCTCGAGGGCTCTGAGCACCGCCGCGGCGCGGGCCGTGTACTCGTCGCGCAGCGCCTCGTAGTCGGTCGCCGACAGGTCGCCCACGTCCTTCTCGGCGTCGAGGTCGGCGAGCGAGCGCAGCAGGAAGGCGCGTTCGTCGAGCAGGTCGCGCCGCTCACGCGCACGATCGGGACCCGCGCTCGTCATGTCGGCGGCGGTGGCGTCGGTCGTCACCGGTCGACGGATCCCGACAACGCCTCGGCCACGAGGCGGCGGTCCTCGTCGGCCACGACCTGCACCGGCACCCGACGGCGGCGCCAGAACACGGTGCCGAGCGCGCCGAGGGCGACCACGATGGCGGCCGCCGGCACGATCCAGACGAGTCCGATGCCGCCCCCGGCCGGCGGCTCGAGCAGGATGCTCTCGCCGTAGCGGCTCACGAGGAAGTCCTCGATCTGCTGCGTGCTCTGTCCTTGTGCCACGCGCTCACGCACCAACTGGCGGATGGCCACGGCCGTCGACGCCGACGACTGGGCCACGGAGATGCCCTCGCAGCTCGGACAGCGAAGCACGGCGTCGATGGCCGCGGCGCGCTGGGAGGGCGAGGCGGGAGGCGCCGGGTGGCGCGACCCGATCACGAGTGCCCCGGCGAGCACGACGACGAGCAGCGCCCAGGCCACGGCGAGGCGGCGGTGACCGTTCACGGCGCCCCCTGCTCGGCCCGGTGCAGCCAGAAGTCGAGGCCGGCCGCGGTCACGGCGCCGTCGAGGTGCACCACCACCTTGCCGGTGGGCGACACGAGGAAGGTCTCCGGCGGCGCCCGCACGCCGTAGTCGAGGGCGATCTGCCCACCGGGGTCGGAGACGGCCGGCCACGTGGCCCCGGTGGTGGCGAGGAACGAGCGCGCCGTCGACGCGCCGTCGTTGAACGCGACTCCGACGATCGCCGCGTCACCGGCTCCGCGGTGCTCGAAGGCGAACGTGACGAGCTCGGGCTCTTCCTGCTGACACGGCGGGCACCAGCTGGCGAAGAAGTTGACCACGACCCAGCGGCCCCGCAGCGCGGCGAGGTCGAAGCTCTGACCGGCCAGGGTGATGCCCCGGATGGCCGGTGCCGGCTGGCCGAGCAGCGGCGTGTCGACCTCGGTGGCGGTCGCCGGCGGGCGGGTGGCGAGGACGGCGACGAGACCGGCGGTGACGACGAGCACGGCCGCGGCGGCGAGTCGCACCCGGCGGCGCCGGCGACGGCGCGCCGGGGCCCCAGGCGGACCGGTGTCGATCGTCACGGCCGGCCGGCGACGACGGGAGCGGCGGCCACGTCGTCCTCGGGTGGGCGCTCGCCGAGTAGAGGCTCCTCGTCCGTGCGCACGGGGGCCGACGCCGCCTCGGTCGGGCGGCGACGCCGTCGTCCGGGCAGCGCGGCCAGCAGTGCACCGGCCACCACGAGTCCGCCGCCCACCCACAGCCAGGCCACGAGCGGCTGGACCGTCACCCCGATGGAGACGGGGCCGTTGCGCGCGGTAGGCAGGGCGTCGATGGTCAGGTAGACGTCGGCGAGGGCGTTGGAGGCGATGGCGGGTGTGCCGACCGCCTCGGTGCCCGGCCCGAACTGGCTCACCGCCGGTCGCAGCGGACCGTGGCCGTCGACGAGGACGACGGCTTCGGTGGCCGTGCGCGCCGGTGTGCGCACGTCGCGCAGCGCCACGTAGGTGATGCGGTGGCCGTCGACGGTCGCGCTCGCCCCCGGGCGCAGCGTGACCTGGGCCCGATGGGCGAACGACGTGGCCGACGCCATGGCCACGGCGATCACCACGACCCCGACGTGCACCACCATGCCGCCGTTTGCCCGGCCCGTCACCCCGCGCCAGGGCGCGGCCCCGCGGCGCCGGGCGGCACGGCCGGCGAGCACCAGCTGTCGGATGTTGGCCGTCGCCGCAAAAGCGCCGAGACCGAAGGCGACGAGCACACCGATGCCGCGGATGCCGGCCGCCACACAACCCACCACGGTCAGGGTGCCGAGCCACGCCGGCACAACCAGGCGACGGCCCATGGTGGCGGCGTCGGCCTTGCGCCACGGCAGCGCCGGGCCGACCGCCATGAGCAGCAGCAGCGCCAGTGCGATGGGCAGCGTCATGGTGTTGAAGTAGGGCGACCCCACCGTGACCTGCTGCCCGGCGAAGGCCTCGTAGAGCAGTGGGAACACCGTGCCGAGGAGCACGACGAAGGCGAAGGCGACGAAGAGCAGATTGTTGAGCAGGAAGGCTCCCTCGCGACTCACCGGCGAGTCGATCCCGCCCGGCGACCGCAACCGGTCACCGCGCCAGGCGATGAGGCCCACGCCGCCGGCGAGCACGACGCCGAAGAAGCCGAGCAGCAGCGGGCCGATGTCCGAGTCGCTGAAGGCGTGCACCGACGTGATCACACCCGAGCGGGTGAGGAACGTGCCGAGGATGGTCAGGC
>DASRBM010000265.1:0-4692 GCA_035653635.1 Acidimicrobiales bacterium
CGTCGCCGCTGTCCACCAGACCGGCGGCGGCCTGGCTGCGGAGCCACTCGAGCACCCAGCGGGGATGCAGGCGGGCCCGTTCTGCCACTTGCTCGGCGGTGAGCGGCCCCGCTCCCGCCATGGCCCTGTACAGCCCGAGACGGTCGCCGAGATGGACCATGAGCGACACCACCTCGCCCTGCTTGTAGTTCCACACCCGCAGAGCGAAGAGGGCGACCTCTTCCTCGGTCGGCCGGGGCGCGCCGCTCACGACGTGATCCCGAAGCGCTCGAGCCCGTAGGCGGCGATGGCGTTCCCCCGCACGAGCTTGTGGACCTCCTCGGCGTCGAGGCCGGCCTTGGAGGCGAGCTCCCAGGCCCGGTGACTCGAGTCGGGGAACGAGCCGTTCGCATGGGGGAAGTCGCACTCGAAGAGGATCTGGTCCATGCCGACCTCGTCCCGGCAGCGCAGGCCATGGAGGTCGTCGAAGATGCAGCCGAAGACCCGGCCACGCAGATAGGTGGAGGGCGGGTTCGGGAGATCCACCTCGCCCACCGACTCGTGCCACACGGCGTCCATGCGCTCGTACTGGAACGGCATCCATCCCACCTGGCTCTCCGCATACGCCAGCTTCAGCTTCGGGAAGCGCTCCAGGGTCCGGCTGTAGACCCAGTCGCACACCGAACCCTGGGCGTTGTGGGCGTTGAGCGACATCGACACGGCCAGTGGCGCCTCGGGACACGTCGTCGGCATGGACGAGGACGATCCGATGTGCATCGACACCGTCGTGTCGGTCTCCTCGCAAGCGTCCCACAAGGCATCCCACGCACCGGAGTAGAGCGAGGCGAAGCCGAGCTTGGCCGGGTTCTCGCTGAAGGCGATGGTGTAGCTGCCCTTGGCCGCGCAGCGTCGGACCTCGGCGGCCGCCTCCACCGGATCCCACAGCGGGATCAGGGTCAGGGGCACGAGGCGGCCCTTCGCCGCCCCGCCGCACCATTCGTCGATCATCCAGTCGTTGTAGATGCGCAGACAGGCGAGGGCGAGCTCCTTGTCCGCCCGTTCGGCGAAGCCCTGGCCGGCGAAGCGGGGGAAGGTGTTCGGGTAGTTGATCCCGACCTGTTGGTGGTTGCGGTCCATGTCCGCCAACCGCGCCGCCTGGTCGTATGCGCCGGGCCGGAAGTCCTCGTACACGGCCGGCACGTTCTTGTGCTCGCCAATGGGCAGGCCGCCGGGGGCGTGCAACCGATTGGTGCCCATGACCAGGTCGTCGAAGACCCAGACGTCGGTCCACTGCCCGTCCTCGACGTCCCGCTCGAAGGAGAGGACCCCGCCGCGGAAGCTGCTCTTCGTCTTCTCGCGCACGCATTTCGGACCCCGCTCGCGCATCGATGCCGGGAGCTCGCGCTGCCACAGGTCCCTCGGTTCGAGGATGTGGTCGTCCACCGAGATGATGAGCGGGAACTCGTCCTCGGGAGGTGTACCTGGCATGTCGGAGGCCTCCAGGCTCGGGGGACCGGTGTCCCGAGGCTAACGCCCGTGTCGCGGCGATTGCCGTGAGACCTGGCGGCTGGGCTCAGGACTCGCGCCGTAGCATGCGGCCATGGGCACCCCCACCCCTGCCTCGCCGAAGCGCGCCGGCGCCGAGCCGGTCTTCCGTCACCTCGACGACCCCGACGTCCCCTGGCAGGCGATCAAGGCCCAGCGCAACGCCGACGGCTCGGTGGCCCATGTGTGGGAGAAATGGCTGTCGTTCTCGGCCGACCCCCAGTATCTGACGCTCTACGCCCGCTACGACCCCGGCATGATCGTGCGCCGGCACGGGCACTTCTCGCCGCACGTCGTCTTCGTGCTCGAGGGCGAGGTGACCTTCGGCGACCGGCGCTGCGTAGCCGGAACCCACGTGGAACTGCCGCTCGGTGCCGCGTTCGGTCCTGTCGTCGCCGGGCCGGAAGGTGCGATCATGTTCGAGGTGATGATGGGCGACCCCCGCAGCTGGGGCGACCACCCCGAGGCCTTCGAAGCAGCCCTGGCCGCGCAAGGTGCCGAAGTCCTTCCGGACCCGCCGCTCGAGTACCCGGACTGGCTGGCGGACCTGCGCACGCACTGGGTCGGCACAACCGGGGAGGACGCCCCGAGCGGGAGCTGATCAAGGGCGGCGCGTGGTGACGAAGGACTAGTGACCCTGACGGCGACACAACTCGCGCCGTCTTCTGTTCGATGGGTTGATGTGAAATACGGCGTGGATGGTCCGATCGAGCCCTGGTGGCTCTCGTCCATTCGGGGAGCGAATTGGGAGCCGCGCGTCGCAGACAGCGACCAGCCACCCACATCTGGATGGCTCCGATTACGCGATTCGACTGGAGAGAGCGATGAGACGATGGGCTTTGGGTTTTCTCGCGGCAGCGGTGCTGATGGCAGTGCCGGCGGCCGCAAGTGCGAAGAGCTCGGGGCAGAGTCGGTCACCGAAGCTCGACCTGACGGTCAGTGCTCCTGACCCGATCACCGGACTGCCGACCGCCAGCGCTGCGTGGGTGGGGAACCCCAACACGGGAAACCCCGTGCTCGTGGTGTCGACGGGCCCGAACCCGGCGCTCGACGGTGCGTACTCCTACTTCGACGGTGTCGTGACGAATACTCCGGTAAATGGCGAAACCATTGGTGATGTGAATGGTGTGCCCGGTGTGAACAACATCGCCTTCGACTACAAGGGTCCGCTCGGCGCGGGTGCACCGCGGATCAGCCTCGGCCTCAGTGACGGTTCCTACGTCTACCTGTCGGCCGGATACAGCTCCAAGGCGATCGGCGGAGGCTGGTACCAGTTCAACACCGACGATCGGGATGGGAGCCAGGTCAACCAGCTGGGTGGCGGTCCGGCCATCATCTGGGACTCGCTCGGCAACGCCTTCACCTTCTCCGGTGGATTCGATCCGTGGGTGAACATGGTGCTTGCGCACGGACCGTCGACGACGATCACCTCGATCGATGTCGTGCAGGACGAGAACCACGGCACGGTTGCGTTCGACAACCTGCGCTTCGACACGGTGGTGTTCGTCCAGGGTGGCGTGAAGAACTTCATCACGGTGCCCCCGGTCTCGTAACCAGGGCCGCGTCACCTCGAAGGGGCCCTGGAGCCTTGCTCGGTCGCCGGATGTTCAGGGCGAACCGGACAGGGCTCGGGGCCCTTGTCGCACACCCTGGCCAAGGGGGGGCTTCAGGGCAGGAGGAGCTGGGCGAAGCGGCGGCTCGTGAGCGACACGCCGACGACTCCCATGAGGGCCAGATAGACCGCGTGACCGAGCAGGCTCCAGCCGAACACGCCGGCGTCGAGGCCGCGCAGCAGGGCGACCCCCTGGTACAGCGGCGTGCACTGCACCACCACCTGGAGCCACCTGGGGTACACGGTGATCGGGTAGAAGGTCGCCGAGAAGAGGAACAGCGGCATGATGGCGAGCGACACCTTGTCGAAGTCCTGCCAGCTGCGCATCCAGCTGGTGGCGGCCATGCCGATGGCGGCGAAGGCGAGCCCGATGAGGAGGGCCGCCGGGTAGCACAGCACCGCCCACGGAGAGATGACGTAACCGAGGGCGGCCATGACCACCACGAAGGTCGCCGTGTAGAGCCCGCCGCGCATGATGGTCCAGATGAGCTCGCCGAGGGCCACGTCCTCCACGCTCACCGGGGTGGAGAGGACCGAGTCGTAGGTGTGGCTGATCTTCAGTTTGAAGAAGATGTTGAAGATGGCGTCGAAGACGGATCCGTTCATCGCCGCCGAGGCCAGTAGGCCCGGCGCCACGTACTCGGTGTAGGGCACGAGCTTGCCGCCGATGTGGAGACCGCCGACCAGGTGGTTCAGCCCGACGCCGATGCTCAGCAGGTAGAAGAAGGGCTCGAAGAAGCCGGTGACGAGCAGTGGCCAGTTGCGCCGGTAGACGACGACGTTGCGTTCGACTAGGCGAAGGGCGCGACGGCTCCCGAGCACCGGCACCACCCGAAGGAAGGCGGTCGTCCAGGCCGGAGCGGGCGGCGTCGCCGTGACTTCACTCACCTGCGCCCCCTCACACCACGAGTCGGCGGCGGTAGCTGCGCGCCGCGAGCGTCACCCCGACGGCGGCGAGCACGAGCAGATAGAGGCCGTGGACGAGATCGGAAGCGGGATGCAGCTGGCCGAGGGTCAGGTCACGGCACAGCGACGCCCCGTGGTAGAGCGGCGTCGCCAGAGCGATCGCCTGCAGCCAGCCCGGCAGCTGCGTCACCGGGAAGAACGTGCCCGAGAACAGGAACAGAGGCACGATGCCGAGGCGGTAGATGACGGCGAAGACGTTGTCGTTCTCCTGGGTGGCGGAGAAGGCGGCGATGGGGGCGGCGAAGGCGATGCCGATGAGGACCGCGGCGGGCACGGCGACCGCCGCCCACGGCGACAGGACCGTGCCGAAAGCGGCCATGACGCCAGTGAAGACCACGCTCATGAGCAGCAGCCGCACCCCGATCCAGGTCAGGTGCCCGACGACCACGTCGCTCACCTGCAGCGGTGAGGCCAGCATGGCGAAGTAGGTCCGGAGCCATTTCATGGCGGCCATGACCGGGTACATCGCCTCGTTGGCGCCGATCTGCATGGCTGTGGCCGCCAGCAGTCCCGGCGCGAGGAACACCAGGTACCGCACATGGTCGACGTGGCCCGCGTGGCGGTTCACGAGTGAGCCCAGCCCCAGTCCC
>DASRBM010000266.1:0-5087 GCA_035653635.1 Acidimicrobiales bacterium
CCCAGTTGTGCGGCGCGGACGCGACGGGGAACTCCTCGCCCGCGCCAGACCGCAACACTTGTTCCGTGCACTCGGGAGGAGTGCACGGAGCGACTTCTGCATTTGAAGCCGGAAACAGCAACGTGCGGAAGGAAGACGACGATGCATCACGACTGACGTGCAAACGACAGACGGCACTGCGCGTACTCCGATGCATCATTTCTGCGCCCTCCGCTCGCGCGGTTCCTCCGGGTGCGATTGTCTGCGCGTTGTGCCGCGCGGAGAATGGGTCATGCGCCTCATTGGCGCGTGGCAATCGTGTGATCGGCGAGGGAACGTCGGGTGACGGGCGCGCGTCGTAGGTCGCAGGACCTACGTCGTGCGACAGCGAAGCGATGCGGGACGCATGTTGCCGCGCACGACTAGGTCGGAGGTCCTATTCGCCTGGAGCCGCAGGAAATGGGTGAAACGCCAAAGTGGCGCGTCAGGCGTCCACCGCCATGGGGCTCGCGTCGAGGGCGCAGTGCGCGCAGGCAGTGCCCTGTCGATGGCGGTGCCGGGCCTCGCGCCCCGGATTCTGGATGGTGGCGGCGGCCAGGAGGCCTCCGGCCACGCACCAGCCGGCCGTGATGAACGAGGCGGTCCGGAACCCGCTCGCCATGGCTGGGGCGTGGAGATACGCCCGTTGCCCGATCCCGGCGAGCGCGGGCAGCACCGCCACCGCCACGAGCCCGCCCGCTCGGGCGACGTCGTTGTTGACGGCGGAGGCCAGGCCGGCGTGCTCGGCGTCGACGGCCCCGAGGGCGGTCGCCGTGAGCGGCGCCACCGTGGCGGCGAGACCCAGTCCGAACACGACGAGCGCCGGCAGGGCGCCACTCCAGTAGGAGGTGTCGCTCCCGGTGCGTTCGAGCATCGCCAGCCCGATCCCGACCACGACCGGACCGACGCTCATCTGGAGGCGCGGGCCGATGCGCCCGGCGAGCCGTCCGGAGCGGGCCGACAGCACCAGCATGATCACGGTCACGGGGAGGAGGGCGACGCCGGCCTGGAGCGCGGTCTCGTGGTCGACCACCTGGAGCTGCACAGGCAGCAGGAACAGAGCGCCGCTGAGCGCCGCGTACACGAGGAACGTCACGCCGTTCGTGGCCGTGAACTGATGCCGGCGGAAGACGGCGAGTGGCACCATCGGTTCGTCGACCCGGCGCTCCCAAGTGAGGAACAGGGCGCCGGACGCGGCGCCCACGATGAGCATGGCCAGCACCGCGGGCTCCGCCCATCCGAGTGACGGCCCCTCGAGCAGTCCGTAGGTGACGCCGGTGAGGGCGAGCACTACGAGCACGGCGCCGGCGACGTCGACACGGCGGGCGCCCGGCTCACGGGTCTCGGGCACGTGACGCACGGTGACGAGGATGACGGCGGCGGCGAGCGGCAGGTTGATCACGAAGATCCAACGCCACGACACCGCGCTGATGAGATAGCCGCCGAGCAGCGGTCCGGCGGCGGTGGCCACGCCGCCGAGTCCCGACCAGGCGCCGATGGCCCGTCCCCGGTCCTCGGGGGCGAAGGTGGCTTGGAGGATGGCGAGGCTGCCCGGCATGAGCAGCGCCGCGCCCGCACCTTGGAGAATCCGGGTCACGACGAGCACGGTCACGTCTGGTGCGGCCGCGCAGGCAGCCGAAGCGACGGCGAACCACACCACGCCGACGAGGAAGACGCGCCTGCGACCGAACTGGTCGCCCAGGGTGCCGCCCACGATGAGCAGCGCCGTCAGGGCGAGCATGTAGCCCGTCACCACCCACTGCATGTCGACGAGCGGGCTGTGGAATTGGCGGCCGATCGTTGGCAGAGCGATGCCGACGACGGTGCCGTCGATCGACGCCATGGCTGAGCCCAGGACCGTGGCGAAGATCACCCACTTGCCGGCCGTCGAACTGTAGGTGAGGCCGGCGTCTCCCTCCACGGCAGTGAGGTTATGGCGCCGCCGCTGTAGCCGGGCGCAGCAGGGCGATGAGCTCGGCCTGGGAGTGCACGCCGAACTTCCGGAAGATGGCGGTCAGATGGTTGCGGACGGTGCTCTGGCTCAGGAACAGCGCCGAGGCGATCGTGGGGACCCGCTGGCCCTGGAGCAGCAGTCCGAGGATCTCCCACTGGCGGGTGGAGAGGCCGTCGATCTGCGGGTGCTCGATGTCGTCGGGCATGGGGCTCGTCGCGTCGACCAGGCCTGCGGCTCGCACCTCGGCGGCGATACGGCGCAGACGTGCCTCGAGCTCGGCCACCCGGTCCTGCGCGGCCCGCTCGGACAGCAGCACGGGGGGCCCGACAACGGCGAACCCGTAGAGGCCTTCGCGCGACGGCGCCATCATGATGCAGGTGTCGGTGTAGTCGCCCCCGAGCTTGCGCAGGCGGATGTGGCAACGCGACCGGGCTCGCGTGGGGTCCTCGAGTCGATCGGCGAGGATGCGCGGGCGGTCTTCCGGATGCACGAGGTCGATGACCGAAACCCCGATGTAGTGCTCCGGACGTCCGCCGAGCACCGAGGCGATGTCGTTGCTCACTTCGGTGACGTGCCAGTCGCCGTCCATGCGGCCGACGGCCACGGGCACGAGGTCGCGCCAGGGCTGCGCCGGATCGCGGCCGAGATGCCCCAGCTCACCCTCGGACATGAAGAGACTCACCCCACCGCGGCGCCCGTCGACCTCGATCACCCGGCTCCAGCTCTGGATGGGAATCGTCTCCCCGTCGCCCCGGATGAGCGTCCGGATGGAGCGGATGCCGTCGACGGCACCGGAGATGAGCTGGTGCACGACCTGGGCGGCGGCGTCATGGGGAAGCACGAAATCGATGAGGGACCGACCGAGGATCTCTTCGAGGGGGAGGCCGATGAGCTCGGAGCCGGCTCGGTTCATGAGCGACCCCTCTCCGCCCGGTGCTCTCCAGACGACGAGCGGGAACTCGCAGTTGGCCATGGCCGTCGCGAGATCGGACGAGTCGGCCTGGGGAACGAAGGCGGCGCTCGAGACGGCCTCGGTCACCGCCATGACCTCCTGAGGCATCCCATCGGAACAGGAAGGACCCGGCCCACGTCGCCTCCTCCGCCGCGGCGGACGAATTTACAGGGCGCCGGTCAGATGCGGATGGAAATTCGGTCTGCCGAAGAGATAGCCCTGCCCGTGCGTGCAGCCGGCCATGAGGGCGTTGTCGTACTGCCCCTCGGTCTCGATCCCCTCGGCCAAGGTGGTGAGCCCGAGATCCCTGGCCATGGTGGCGATGGTGGCGACCAGCCGGACGGCCCGGGGGTCCTCGTCGAGGGCCGAGACGAAGGACCGGTCCACCTTGATGAAGTCCACCGGAAGCGATCGCAGGTAGCTGAGGCACGACCAGCCCGTTCCGAAGTCGTCGATCCCCACCCGGCACCCGATCCCGCGCAGGGCCTCGAGGACGCGGGCGGCGTCCGCCTCTTCGACCATGAGCCGTTCGGTGATCTCGAAGGCGACGGAAGCCGGGTCGGTCCCATGGCGGGCCAGGGCCTGCTCGACGTGCGAAACGAGGCGGGGATGCGTCAGTTGGCGTGGAGACAGGTTCACCGACATGGTCAGGTTCCGCGGGGCGATCGACGACATGGTCGAGGCCACGAACAGCGCCTCGTCGAGGACCCAGCCGCCGATCTCGCCGATGAGATCGATCTCCTCGGCCACCGGCACGAAGTCGGCGGGGGAGATGCCGGCACCTTCGGGCCTCGGCCAGCGCAGCAGCGCTTCGTGGCCCACGATCTCGCGCCGGACGAGCGACACGATCGGTTGGTACGCGACCCGCAGTTGGCCCGACTCGAAGGCCTTGTCCAGATTGCCGCGGACCCAGGCCCGGGCGTCGAGCGAAGAGTGGAGCTCCGGTGGGCAGAAGACCGGCTCGTCGCAGTCCCGGTCGCGGGCGGCGGTGAGCGCAGCGTTGGCATATCGCAGGGTCGACACGGCCGGCCGCAGATGGCGCACGAACGGGCTGATGCCGACTCGGGCGCTCACTCGGACCCGTAGGTCGCCGACGACCACGGGCATCCGCAGCGATGCCAGCAGCCGCCGCGCCATCACGGCCACGTCCTGCTCGGACTGGGAGAAGACGAGGATGCCGAACTCGTCGCCGTCGAGTCGGCCGACCACCGCTTCGGGGTAGACGTCGTGGACGATCCTGTCCGCCACCACCTCGAGCACCCGGTCCCCGACGTCGTAGCCGTAGGCGTCGTTCACCCATCCGAATCGGGTGATGTCCACGAGCAGGACGTAGAGGCGCCAGCGATGCGCCTCGAGGTCGCCGAACACTTCCAACGTGTTCAGGAACTCGGCGCGCGAGAACACGCTCTTGGCGGGACGATCAGCCACGACCGTCCTTCCCGAAGCGGAAATGGCACGGAGGTGTGCGCGGCGCTCTTTCCGTTGCGCATTGTCCATGGTCTCCCTCGCCCGTCATGTGTCCGCCGGGGACATACCCCGCTCGGTGTGCATTGGGGCATCATGCGGTTGACGGGTGCATGCGTCCATAGACGCGGGATCACTCACCCCTAGACGGTGTGTCTATTCGTCCGATCTGAATCGTGGCGGGCGAGCATCTCGAGCAACTCGACCTGGGAGTGGACGCGCAGCTTGCGGAACACGACCGACAGGTGGTTGCGCACCGTGCTCTGGCTGATCCCGAGATCGCGTGCGATGGTCGCCACCCGCTTGCCGGATCGCAGGTGTTGCACGATGACGCGTTGTCGGTTGCTGAGGCCGTCGAGCAGGTCCCATTCGTCGTCGTCGGACGAAGTGACGTGCCTCGGGGCCGGGAGCAGCTCCGCGGCGGCCACTTCCTCCGCTATCCGCCGCAGGCGCCCCTCCAGTGCCATGAGCCGCCTGCCCGAAGGATCGCTCGTCACCGACCGGTCCTCGGTGGCCACGAACCCGAAGGGAAAGGGCTCGTCGGGCGCCAACGGCGAGATGATCACGGTCGAACGCGACCAGCCGCGCTCTTTGTGCCAGAGGCGTAGGAGAAGGGTCGCCGTCGAACGCGACTGCGCGGCGTGCCCGACCGTCACGAACAGCAGAGGGATGTCCTCCGGGTGCACGGCCACGATGGCG
>DASRBM010000267.1:0-9976 GCA_035653635.1 Acidimicrobiales bacterium
CTGGATGGTGGCGTCCGACGGCGGCATCTTCTCCTTCGGCGACGCCCAGTTCTACGGGTCCATGGGGGGGAAGTCCCTGGCCAAGCCGATCGTGGGTATGACCGCCCCCTGACCCCCCGCCGCTTCCTGACCGCCCCCGCCCGGTCCCCGGGAGCCGCCCGGGCCCAGGCGGGTGCCCGCTCCGCCGGAACCCGGCTCCTAGGATGTCCCGGTGCCCGCCGACACCGCAGCCGTCGTCGCCGCTGCCTGCGCGGCCGCCGCAGCCGCGGCCGGTCTCACCGTCACGGTCGTCCTCGGTCGCCAGGTCCGGACCTTGCGCCGGACGGTGGAGGAGCTGCGGACCGAAACGGTGCCGCTCGTCCGCCAGGCTCGCGTCGTCGTCGACCAGGCCGCGAGCGAGATGGAACGCGTGGGCGACGTCCTCGGTTCGGCCGAGGCGGTGTCGGCCACCGTGGACTCGGCGTCGCGCCTCGCCTACCGCGCCTTCTCGAACCCGGTGGTGAAGGTGATGGCCTTCGGGACGGGATTCGGCGGTGCGCTGCGCCGGCTGCTCGGCCGTCCGCCCCGCGTCCGTGATGCCCGACCGGCCAAGGTCGCCGTCGGCGGTGGCGGGCGCATACGCGTACGCCGCGACCGGGTCGCGTCGTGACCCGGCGCGTGCGGTGGCTCGCCCTCGGCGCCGCCCTCGGCGCCGGCGGGGCGGTGTGGTCCCAGCGGCGTCTGGCCACGCTGGCCGAACGGGCCCGGAGCGGAGCCGTGCCCGCCGATGTGGTCCGACTCGTCGACCGGGGCTCCCGGCGTCTGGGGCGCCACGTGGCCGTGTCGGTCGCCGCCGGCCGCGCCGATGCCCGTCGCCGCGAGATGGAGCTGCGCCGCGTCGTGGAGCACCGCCCTTCCCGCCCCTTCGTGGGGTGACCCCGGCCGGGGCCGTCGGGACCGGCCAGTAGGATCGCTCCGATATGCGTGCCCAGGACCTTCGTTCGGCGTTCACCGGCTTCTACGCCGAACGCGGGCACCACGTGGTGCCGTCGGCCAGCCTGCTTCCGAACGACCCCACCGTGCTCTTCACCATCGCCGGCATGGTGCCGTTCAAGCCCTACTTCCTCGGTGACGAGCAGGCGCCCTGGCCCCGGGCCACGTCGGTCCAGAAGTGCTTCCGCACGGTGGACATCGACATCATCGGCACGACCCTGCGGCACTGCACCTTCTTCGAGATGCTCGGCAACTTCAGCTTCGGCGACTACTTCAAGGCCGATGCCATCCCCTTCGCGTGGGAGCTGTTGACCGAGCGGCTCGGCATCGACGGCGACCGGCTGTGGGTCACCGTGTACGAAACCGATGACGAGGCCGAGCAGATCTGGCTCGAGTCGACCGGCGTTCCCTCGGGCCGGGTCCAGCGCATGGGCGACGACAACTTCTGGAAGATGGGTGACACCGGCCCGTGCGGGCCGTGCTCGGAGCTCTACTTCGACAAGGGTCCCGAGTACGGGGCCGACGGGGGTCCCGCCTTCGGTGGCGAGGAACGCTTCGTCGAGATCTACAACCTCGTGTTCATGCAGTACAACCGCCAGGGCGACGGCGCCCTCGTGGAGCTGCCGCGCAAGAACATCGACACCGGCGCCGGGCTCGAGCGCATCCTTCCGATCCTGCAGGGGGTGGACTCGCTCTACGACACCGACGTGTACCGCCCCATCCTCGCGGTGGCCGAGGAGCTCACCGGCGTGCGCTATGGCGCCGATGCCCATAGCGACGTGTCGCTGCGCATCCTGGCCGACCACGCCCGGGCCATGGCCATGGTCGTCGGCGACGGCGTGCTGCCCTCCAACGAGGGCCGCGGCTACGTGCTGCGCCGGGTGATCCGGCGGGCGGTGCGCCGGGCCTTCCAGCTCGGGGTGATCGAGCCCATCACCCCTCGGCTCGTGGCCGAGGCGGTGGCCGTGCTCGGCACCGCCTACCCGAAGCTGGCCGACGACCTCGATCTCATCCAGGCCACCGTCGAGCGCGAAGAGGCGAGCTTCCGCCGCACTCTCGAATCGGGGTCCGCCATCTTGGAGGAGGCCCTCGCGGCGGGCAAGGGCGGTGTGTCGGGCGACGTCGCGTTCAAGCTCCATGACACCCACGGCTTCCCGATCGAGCTGACCATGGAGATGGCGGCCGAGGCCGGGGCCGAGGTGGACGTGGCCGGCTTCGAGCGCGCCATGGCCGAGCAGCGGGACCGGGCGAAGGCCGACGCCAAGGCCCGCAAGCAGGCGGCCGGCGACGAAAGCGCCTTCCGCGAGGTGCTCGAGCAGGCCGGTCCCACGCTCTTCACCGGCTACGAGCACTACGAGGAGCCCTCGGTGGTGGTCGGTGTGCTGCCCGGGGACAAGCCGGGGACGGCGGAGATCGTCCTCAACCGGACCCCCTTCTACGCCGAAGGCGGCGGCCAGATCGGCGACACCGGCGTGATCACCACGGAAACGGGGCGGGCCAAGGTGGTGGACACCCAGAGCGTGCTTCCGGGACTGGTGGTGCACCGGGCCGTCGTCGAGGGCGAGCTCTTCGTGGGCCAGGACGCCCTGGCGGTCATCGACGCCACGCGGCGCGAGGCGACGAGGCGCAACCACACGGGGACACACCTGCTCCACAGTGCGCTGCGCCAGGTCCTCGGCGACCACGTGCGGCAGCAGGGCTCGCATGTGGCGCCGGACCGCCTGCGCTTCGACTTCTCCCATCACGCCGCGGTCAAGCCCGACGAGCTGCACGCCGTCGTGGACGCGGCCAATGCCGAAGTGCTCACCGACGACCATGTCGACGTCGTGGAGACGTCCATGCAGGAGGCGCAGGCCATGGGTGCCCTCGCCTTCTTCGGCGACAAGTACGGCGAACGGGTGCGGGTGGTCCGGGCCGGCCACCATTCGGTGGAGCTGTGCGGGGGCACGCACGTGAGCGCTCTCGGGATGATCGGTCCCATCACGATCGTGTCGGAGAGCTCGATCGGTTCGGGCACCCGCCGGATCGAGGCGGTGACCGGTGCGGGCGCCCTGGCGCTGCTCGAGGAGCGCCAGCGCACCCTGGACGAAGCGGCCCGGCTGCTGCGGGTCGACCCGGGCGGTGTGCTCGAGGCGCTCGAGCGGGTCATCGACCGGCAGAAGGCGGCTGACAAGGAACTCCAGCGTCTGCGGGCCGCCGGCATGCAGCACGACGCCCAGAGCATCGCGAAGGAGGCCGCCGGCAAGCCCGCCGCCGTGGCGCGTCGCGACGGGCTCACACCGGATCAGCTGCGTGATCTGGCCCAGGCCGTGCGCCGGCTCGGACCGCAGGTGGCCGTCCTCGCCGGTTCACCCGACGGGACGAAGGCGTCGGTCGCGGTCGCCACCGACGGCAGCGTGCATGCGGGCGAGCTCGTGAAGGAGCTCGCTTCGCTCGTGGGCGGGGGCGGCGGCGGCTCTGCCGAGGTGGCGGTGGCCGGGGGCAAGAATCCCGGGGCCATCGACACCATGCTGGCCGAGGCGACGCAGCGCCTGGGGGCGTGACCGGCGCGGGCCATGCGCGTGCTCGGTGTGGACCTCGGTGAGCGGCGCATCGGCGTGGCCGTATCCGACTCCGCAGAGGTGCTGGCCTCGCCCTACACGACGTTGTCGCGCACGGGCGACGCGGAGGCCGATCGTGCGGCTCTGGTGGCCGTCGTCGACGAGGTGGGCGCCGGGCGTGTGGTGGTCGGCCTGCCCCTCGGGCTCGACGGCCGGACCGGCCGGGCGGCGCGCGGCGCGCTCGAAGAGGCCGACGCGTTGCGTCAGGCGCTCGGGGAGCGCGCCGTGGAAGTGGTGACGGTGGACGAGCGCCTCACCACCGTCACGGCCGAACGGGCGCTGCGCGAGGGCGGGCGCCATGGGCGCGACCGTCGCAAGGTGGTCGACCAGAGCGCGGCGGCGGTGCTGCTGCAGGCCTGGCTCGACGGCCACCGGAGCGCGCCGTGACCGCTCCCCCGGGTGCCGGGCCGACCGGGCCGAATCCTCCGACCGGCCCGAGCGGCCCAACCGACGACGGCGGCGAGGTGTACCCCTACGCCGTCGACTACCGCTTCGCACCGATGTGGCTCGCCTTCGGGTTCGTGCCCGGCCGCGATGCCGTGCGCATCACGGCGGACGGGGACTTCGTGGCCAGCTTCGGACTGGCCCGTGTCCGGACCCCGCTCGAGAACATCGACGGCGCGCACGTCACCCGGGACTACCGGTGGTGGACCGCCATCGGGGTCCGCCTGTCCTTCGCCGACGACGGGCTCACCTTCGGCACCAACACCCGCGCCGGTGTGTGCGTGCACTTCCGGGAGAAGGTGCCCGGCGTGCTGCCGGTGGGCCGCCGGGGGCACTCGGCGCTCACCGTGACCGTGGCCGACCTCCAGGATCTCGTGGCGCGGCTGGGCCGGTCGTGAACGACCCGACGCCGCCGAGGGGCGGTCCCACCGTGCCCGGTCCCAGCGCCGCACCCGTGCCCCCTGGCGCCGGCACGGCCACCCGAGCCCCGGACAGACCCCGTTCGAGGGGAGGGGTGCGGGCTTCGTGGTCGCGGCGGCGGATTCTCGCCACGGTGGTCGGCGGGGCCGTCGTCGTGCTCGTGGGACTCCTCGCCTACGCGGTCATCTGGTACGAGGCGCAGGTCCATGCCGGGCCTGCCGGTGCCCAGACGGTGGTGGAGGTCACCCCCGGCTCCACCATGCGTCAGGTGGAATCCAGCCTGGTGCAGCAGAAGGTGGCGTCGAGCTCGCTGGCGTTGCGCATCTACTTCTTCCTGCACGGCAGCCCCACCGTGTCGAGCGGGGGCTACGCCCTGCGCCGCAACGAGTCCTTCGCCGCCATCCGCTCCTCGTTGGCGGCCGGACCGAACGTGCTCGTGGTCCCCGCCGGCTTCACCGTGGCCGAGACGGCGGCACGCGTCGGGCAGTTCCCGGGCCACGACGCGAGCGCGTTCGAGGCGCTCGTCGCGAGCCGCAACGTCATCTCGCGCTACGAGCAGCCGGGCGCCCCCAGCCTCGACGGCTTGCTGGCGCCGGGGCAGTACATCCTCACGCCGGGGGAGTCCGACGCGACCCTCCTCGCCCAGATGGTGACCCGCTTCGACACCGAGGCCGCCGCCGTCGGCCTCGACCAGGGAGCAGCAGCGCTCGGCATCACGCCCTACGAAGCCATCACGGTCGCCTCGATCGTGCAGAAGGAGGGCGTCTACCCGCAGAACCTGGCCAAGGTGGCACGCGTGGTCTACAACCGCCTCGCCGCCGGCATGCCGTTGCAGATGGACTCGACCGTCCTCTTCTCCGAAGGCCGCGACGGAGGCAAGGTGACGGCGGCCGATCTCGCCCGCAACACGCCGTACAACACGTACCTGCACAAGGGCCTGACCCCGACGCCCATCTGCTTCCCGTCGGTGGCGTCGCTGCAGGCCGCGCTCCATCCCGCCCCCGGGAACTGGCTGTACTTCGTCCTCGTGGCGCGCGACGGGACCGAGGCGTTCTCGGACACGCTCGCCGGGCAGCTGGCCAACGAACAGCTGGCGAAGAGCCGGGGGCTCGGGTGACGCCGGGGGCCGAGGAGCGCCGGTCACCGGGGTGGCCGTCGGGCCGCTCCCGGGTGGTGGGGGTGATCGGCGATCCCATTCGGCACTCGCTCTCGCCGCTGCTGCACAACGCGGCCTTCGACGCCATGGGCCTCGACTGGGTGTCGGTCGCCTTCGAGGTCCCCGCTGGTGCCGGGCCGGCCGCCCTCGCCGGGATGCGCGCGCTCGGCATCGCCGGGCTGTCGGTGACGATGCCGCACAAGGAGGATGCCGCCCGCACCGTCGACCGCTGCTCGCCGGACGCCGAACGCCTCGGGGCGGTCAACTGCGTCACCCTCGAGGGCGGCGAGCTGGTCGGGGACTCCACCGACGGTCCCGGGTTCCTCGACGCCCTGGCGTCGGGGCCGGGCTTCGACCCGGGCGGCCACCGCTGTGTGGTCGTCGGGGCCGGGGGGGCGGCGCGGGCGGTGATCCTGGCGCTCGCCGGGGCCGGTGCGGCCGAGGTGGTCGTGCTCAACCGGGACGGAGCCCGGGCCGCGGCGGCGGCCGGCCTGGCCGGGGAAAGGGGCCGGGTCGGGTCGCCGGCAGATCTCGCCGGCGGCGAGCTGGTGGTGCAGGCCACGCCGGTCGGTATGGCCGGCGTGGGGTCGGATGGGCCGCACGGCGTGCACCCCCTCGTGGATCCCGCCGTCCTGCACCGCGATCAGCTCGTGGTCGACATCGTCTACCACCCGGCCCGCACGCCCCTCCTCGTCCGGGCCGAGGCGGCCGGGGCACGGACCGCCAACGGCCTCGGCATGCTCGTCCATCAGGCCGCGCACGCCGTGCGGCGGTGGACGGGGCAGGACGTGCCCGTGTCGGCCATGTGGGAGACGGCCAATCGGGCGCTCGCCGACCGCCAACCCTGAGCACTCGCCGTCACAGAGACGCCCGCCCTCGACGGGAGCGCTGAGCAGACCTCGACGGGAGCCGTGAGCAGCTCTAGGACGGAAGGGTCGGGGCGAACACGCCGGCCTGGCGCAAGCGGCGTGCCACCTGCTCGCGCAACGCGCGTTCCACGCGGTCGCGGTCGGCCGCGGTCGTGCGCACGGTGACGCGCACCGTCAGGCTGTCGACGGCGGAGTCGGTCACTCCCCACACCACCGGCGCTTCGAGGCACGACGGCGCGTAGCGCTCATCCGCGGCGACGGTATCCGCTGCGCCGTGGACGGCGGAAAGGACTTCGTCCACGTCGGCGGCCGCCGGCACGGGGACGTCGACGGTGGCACGGCCCCAGCCCCGCGTGATGTTGGCGAGCTTGCGGATCTCGCCGTTGGCGAGGAACCACACCGCGCCGTCCGGTGCCCGCAGGCGCGTCACCCGCAGCGTCAGGTCCTCCACCACGCCGCTCGTGTCGTTCACCGTGATGGTGTCCCCGATGTCGAACTGGCCCTCCACCGTCATGAGGAAGCCGGCAAGGAGGTCCCGCACCATGCTCTGGGCCCCGAAGCCGATGGTGGCGCCGATCACGGTCGCCCCGGCCAGAAGCGGGGTGAGATTGATCCCCACCGTCCCGAGCGCCACCAGGATGGCGATGATGGCGACCACCACCCGCCAGATGTTCGCCATCATGGCCGTGAGGGTCACCGCCCGGCGCTCGGCGCGCGGCGAGTCGGTGCGGGCCGCGGCCCGACGGACGGCGGCGCCGATCCAGTGTCGGATGAGCCGGTTGCCGAGCCACCCGATCAGTACTGCGGCCAGGAGGACGACGACGAGGGTCACCGGCTTCACGATGACCTGCTGGACGTGGGCGGCCGTGGTCTGGCTCACGCCCGCCCAACGGAGCAGGTCGTAGAGCCATCCCTGGTCAGGGCCCGAGGTGGCGGCGGCAAGCACGGTCGGTATTCTGGTCCGCCGGAGCCACCGGTGAGCAACCTTCTTTCCCCACGTACATCCGCCGGCCGCCTCCTCGCCCTCCGTCTCGATTTCGCGCTGGTCTTCACCACGCTTGTCGTGTCGGTGATCGGCGTGGTCATCGTCTATTCGTCCACGCGTTCGAAGTCGGTCCTGCTCGGGGTGGGCAGGCACTACTTCCTCGACCGCCAGGCCGCTTACGTGGTGGTGGGGATCGTGGCGATGGTGGTGCTCGCGGCGCTCGACTACCACTGGCTCGAGCATGCGGCCGGGCTCCTCTACGGCATGCTCCTGCTCAGCCTGCTCGCCATCTTCGTCATCGGGAGCTCGGCGAAGGGCGCCACGCGGTGGATCAACCTGGGTCCCATCCAGCTCCAGCCCTCGGCCTTCGGGAGCCTCGTGCTCGTCGTGATCGTGGCCGCCTTCGCGGCGCGCCGACCCGAAGGGCTCGAACGCGCCGACCTGTTCAAGGTGCTCGGTCTGGCCGCGGTGCCGATCCTGCTCGTCGTGAAGCAACCGGACCTCGGCAGCGGCATCGTCATGGCCGTGGTCCTCCTCGTCATGCTCGTCGTTGCGGGCATCCCGAACCGCTACCTCGTACTGCTGCTGCTGGCCGCGGTGGCGGGAGGCTTCGCCATCATCCACCTCGGGTTGCTGAAGCCCTATCAGCTGGCCCGGCTCACCGAGTTCCTCCACCCCAACAAGAGCGTGCAGGACACCACCTACAACCTGCACCAGTCGGTGGCCGCCATCGGGTCGGGTGGTTTCTGGGGCAAGGGCCTGTTCCACGGCCCCCAGACGAATCTGGCCTACGTGCCCGAGCAGCAGACCGACTTCATCTTCTCCGCCGTGGGGGAGCAGCTCGGGTTCGTCGGCGCCGCCGCCGTGCTCGTGCTGCTCGGGGTCGTCGCCTGGCGCATGCTGCGGGCGGCACAGATGGCCCGCGACCCCTTCGGCCGTCTCGTGTCGACGGGGTGCTTCACGTTCATCGCGTTCAGCGCCTTCGAGAATGCGGGCATGTCGATGGGCATCATGCCGGTGGCCGGCATCCCGCTCCCGTTCGTCAGCTACGGCGGGTCGGCCACGGTGGCGTTCTTCGCGGCCGTGGGCATCGTGCTGTCGGTGCAACTGAGGCACCAGCGATGAGCGACGCTCCGGCCGTCGGGCCCGACGACGGCACGGCGACGTCCACAGACGGACCGACCGCCGCCGAACTCCCCGTCGAGGCTCCACCGGCCGCGTCCGGGGCACCGGCATCCGCCGGGACCGAATCGTCGTCGGCGCCGCCGCCCGCCGCAGCCATGCGCATCGTGGTGGTGAGCGCGGTCGTCATGGAACTGCCCGGGGTGCATCCCCAGGTGGTGCTGCGCGAAGCGGAGGGACCGGGCCGCGAGCTGCGCATCCCCGTGGGCTTCGCCGAAGGGACGGCCATCGCCTACGCCCTGAAGGGGGTGCAGAGGGCGCGTCCGCTCACCCACACGTTGCTCGTCGACCTGCTCTACCGCCACGGGGTGGAGGTGGACGCGCTGCGCATCACGGGGAAGGTGGGGGCGGTCTATCTGGCCGAGCTCGATACGAGCGGTCCACGGGGTCGGGCGGTCGTCGAGTGCCGGCCGTCCGACGGCTTCGCCCTCATCCTTCGCCGCGCTCTTCCCACCCCCATCCTCGTGGCCGAGGAACTGTTCATGCGCCCTGCGGCCGGCTGAGCGAGACCGTCAGGGCGCCAGGTCGAAGGGCGGGTACTCGTCGCGCAGGAGCAGGACGTAGGCCTGCACGCGGGCGTTCCAGCGAAGAGCGCCCACGCCGAACCGGTAGAGGCCTTCGGGGTAGCTGGCCGTGAAGAGGATGGCGAACCACGCGATCACCGTCGTCACGAACCAGGCCGTGTTGACGAAGAAGAGGACGACGGCGTGGGGGATGACGAGGATGAAGCGGAACCCGACGGTCAGCCGGTCCCGGGGAGCGGCCGGATAGGGCACTTCGGCGCCGGCCGGATAGTCGCCGTCGCCGAACGGCGGGTAGTCGTCGCGCAGCAGGGCGATGTAGGCGCCCGCCCGGGTCCACCACCGGATGTAGTAGGCGGAGAAGTCCCAGAGTCCCCGGGGCTGGTCGCCGGTGAAGACGATGGCGAACCAGGCGACGACGGCCATGGCGATGGCGGCCGCGGACAGCGCCCCCGCGGAGCGCAGGCCGGCGAAACCGATGCCGACGAAGCTGATGCCCCCGATGATGATGAAGTGGGGGATGGCGAGCACGATCCGGAAGGCGGTCGTCAGCCGGTTGCGCTCGTGCAGCTGGGGCTCGATGGAGATGGCCACGGGATAGGGCGCGCGGAACGCCGGCGGGTCCGCCTGTCCCGGCTGACCCGGCTGTCCCGGCTGTCCCGGCTGTCCCGAAAGCGGCGGCGGCCCAGGAGGTGGCGGCGGGTACGCAGGGTCGGGGGGTTCGATATCGGTCATCACTCTCCAAGCTGACCAATCGCCGCACCCGTCGTCAGGGCCGAAAGGCCCACCGGTCGGTTACCCTCGGGCGATGCCCACCTCGACGCCCC
>DASRBM010000268.1:0-2562 GCA_035653635.1 Acidimicrobiales bacterium
CTCGTCGAGGTCTCCGGCGAGCACCCTGTCGAGCTTGTGGAGCGTGAGCTTCACCCGGTGGTCCGTGACGCGGTTCTCCTTGAAGTTGTAGGTGCGTACCTTGTCGGAGCGGCCTCCGCCGCCCACCTGGGTACGCCGCTGCTCCGACTGCTCGGAGGCTTGGCGGTCCTGCTCCGCCTTGAGCAGCCGGGCCCGCAGCACCTGCAGGGCCCGGGCGCGGTTCTGGATCTGGCTCTTCTCGTCCTGCATGGAGACGACGATGCCGGTCGGGAGGTGGGTGATGCGCACGGCCGAGTCCGTCGTGTTGACCGATTGACCCCCGGGCCCGCTCGAGCGGAAGACGTCGACCCGCAGGTCGGCGGGATCGATGGTGACGTCCACCTCGTCGGCCTCGGGCAACACCGTCACCGTGGCGGCCGAGGTGTGGATCCGCCCCTGGGACTCGGTGACCGGCACCCGCTGCACCCGGTGGGTGCCGCCCTCGTGCTTGAGCCGCTGCCAGGCGTCGTCGCCCTTCACCACGAAGGTCACCTCGTTGAGGCCGTCGCGCTCGGACGGGTCGATCGACAGCACCTCGAGGCGCCAGCGGCGCTGCTCCGCGTAGCGGCGGTACATGTCGTAGAGGTCGCGGGCGAAGAGGTTCGCCTCCTCGCCACCCTCGGCCCCGCGGATCTCCACGATGACGTTGCGCCCGTCGTTGGGGTCACGGGGCAGGAGCAGGCCCTGCAGGTCGGACTGCGCCTGTTGCAGCTCGGCTTCGGCCCGCTCGAGCTCGGCACGGGCGAGGTCCCGGTCGTCGGGGCCGGCTTCGGCCACCATCTCCCTGGCGGCGTCGACGTCGTCCTCCGCCTCGGACACGCGCCGGCCGGAGGCGATCAGGGCGTCGAGCTCCTTGTGTCGCCTCGACACGTCGCGCAGGCGCGCCTGGTCACCGACGACGGCGGGATCGGCCAGGTCGTCGAGGACCTTCTGGAGCTCCTGCTCCCAGGCGGTCAGGCGCTCGGCGTCCACGGCGCACACGGTACCGACAGCCGGCGTGCCCCGGCCCTTCCGGGCGGGGCCGGCTCACCGGCGGTCAGCTGCTGCGCTTGCGCGAGGTGCGCTGGCCGTAGCGGCGCTGGAAGCGCTCCACCCGGCCGCCGGAGTCCACCAGCTTCTGCTTGCCGGTGAAGAACGGGTGGCACTCGTTGCAGAGCTCGACGTGGAGGTCCGACTTGGTGGAGCGGGTCGTGAAGGTGTTCCCGCACGAGCAGCGCACCGTGGCCTCGACGTAGTTCGGGTGGATGTCGGTCTTCATGGTCTCTCCAGTGTAAGCGGCCGTTGCCCGTCCCCGGGCCGCCGGCCGCCGTGCGAAGGGGGCCGGGTCAGACGGCCGGGCCCTTGGCGATCTCCGCCAGGAATTCGTCGTTGCTCTTGGTGGTGCGGATCTTGTCCATGAGGAGCTCGAGCCCCGCTGCCGCGTTGCCGTCGGCGGCCAGGGCGTTGAGCACCCGGCGCAGCTTCCACACCTGCTGCAGCTGGCCCCGCTCGAAGAGCAGCTCCTCGTGACGGGTGGAGCTGCCGTTCACGTCGATCGACGGGTAGAGCCGCCGTTCGGCGAGGCGCCGGTCGAGCCGGAGCTCCATGTTGCCGGTGCCCTTGAACTCCTCGAAGATGACCTCGTCCATCTTGGAACCGGTCTCGACGAGGGCGGTGGCGAGGATGGTGAGCGAGCCACCCTCCTCGATGTTGCGGGCGGCGCCGAAGAACTTCTTCGGCGGGTACAGCGCTCCGGAGTCGACACCACCCGACATGATCCGGCCGCTCGCGGGCTGGGCCAGGTTGTAGGCCCGGGCCAGACGGGTGATCCCGTCGAGCACGATCACGACGTCGCGGCCCAGCTCCACCAGCCGCTTGGCCCGCTCGATGGTGAGCTCCGAGATGGAGGTGTGCTCGTCCGACGGACGGTCGAAGGTGGACGCGACCACCTCACCCTTCACCGAGCGCCGCATGTCGGTGACCTCCTCCGGCCGCTCGTCGACGAGCAGGACGATCAGGTGCACCTCGGGATTGTTGGCCTCGATGGAGTGGGCGATCTGCTTGAGGACGGTCGTCTTGCCTGCTTTGGGCGGCGACACGATGAGCCCTCGCTGGCCCTTGCCGATGGGCGACAGCAGGTCGATGATGCGCGTCGTCACCTCGGCACTGCCCGCCATCTCGAGGCGGAGCTTCGAGTCGGGGAACAGCGGCGTCAGATCCTCGAACCGGGGGCGGTTGCGCGCCTGCTCGGGGTCGAGTCCGCTCACCGAGTCGATGCGCAGCAGGGCGGGGAACTTCTCGTTGGAGGCGGCCGGACGGCACGCCCCTTCGATGAAGTCGCCTCTGCGCAGCGCGAACCGGCGCGCCTGGCTGATCGACACGTAGACGTCGCGCGAGCTCGGCAGGTAGCCGTCGGCCCGGAGGAAGCCGTAGCCCTCGTCGCGCAGGTCGAGCAGACCCTTCACCGGGATGAGCTCGCCCGAGTACTGGGCCTCCTGGCCGCTGCCGCCCTGGAGCTCACGCTCACCACCGCCACCACCGCCG
>DASRBM010000269.1:0-5086 GCA_035653635.1 Acidimicrobiales bacterium
GGTCGTCGTACGAGATGTCGGCGTAGCAGGAGGCGATGCGCTCGCGGTCGCCACGATCGACGGCCGACGACAGCACGGCGAGGAGCTCCCCCAGCTCCAGCTTGTCGGTCCAGGACTGCAGGCGGGCCGCTTCGTCCATGATCCTCCTCCGCTCCGGCCGCCGGTGACGGCCTCTTGACAACACTACGACGTCGAAGTATTACGGTGCAGCGTCGTCGGAGGGGAACGGCGCCGACGAGGGGAGTTGGCATGGCCCGTCAAGGCGACACGCTCGAGGTCTATCCGCCCGGGGGGTTCGGTCCTCCGAAGGACCGCCACGGGCACGCGGACAGCGTCGACTCGGGACTCCCTCCGGGGACGGCCGTGTTCTCGGCCGACAACCACATCTCGCTGTCGGAGGACATCTTCTACGACCGCGCCCCCGAAGCGCTCAAGGACCGGGTGCCGCGGGTCATCTACCGCGACGACGCCTGGAACCTCGCCGCCGGCGACCGCCAGTTCCTGCCGAAGGAGTTCACCGGCGTGCTGACCCAGTACGACCCGCTGCCGGGCTCGAGCACCGGCGCGCTCGAGGCGCGCATGGAGCAGCTGAAGGCGGACGGGGTCACGCGCGAGCTCGCCTTCGCCAACGCGCTCATGGCGCTGCTCTACTACCCCGACACCGAGGTCCGCGAGCTGTGCTTCCGTGTCTACAACGAGTACCTGGCCGACCTGCAGGAGCAGGCGCCGGGACAGTTCTACGGCGTCGGCCTCATCAACTGGTGGGACGCCGAGGGCGCCCGTCGCACGCTCGACGAGCTCAAGTCCTTCGGTGTGCGGACCTTCGTCCTGCCGCTCAAGCCCGGGAACGGGCCCGACGGCAAGCCACTCGACTACAACGGGCCGGCCATGGCCGGGGTGTGGGAGGCGATCGAGGAGGTCGGGCTGCCCGTCGCCCACCACATCGGCGAGGCACCCTTGTCGGCGCCGTGCGCGGCGAACATGTACGCGGTGGGCATGATCCACAACGTCGCCTCGTTCCGCGAGATGTTCGGGCGCTACGTGCTGACCGGACTGCTCGACCGGCATCCGACGCTGCGCATCGGCTGGTTCGAGGGTGGGATCAACTGGGTCCCCGCCGCCATACAGGACGCCGAGCACATGTACGCCTCGTTCCGCCACATGCTCGACACCGAGTTGCAGCACGATATCCGGTACTACTGGGACGCCCACATGTACTCCGCCTTCATGTACGACCCGCTCGGTCTCGACCTGGTGGACCGCATCGGCATCGACAAGGTGATGTGGTCGTCGGACTTCCCGCACAACGAGAGCACGTTCGGGTACTCGGAGAAGTCGCTGTCGGCCGTGGTCGGGGCCGTCGGCCCGGAGAAGGCCGCACGCGTGGTGAGCGGCAACGTCGTCGACTTCCTCGGCCTCCCCTCCTGACCGCCCCGTCCCCATCCACCTCCACCGAGCAGGAGCCATGCCCGACACCGCCCAGCCCGATCCCGAAGACGCCCTCCTCTACGACAAGGACCCGTCGACGAAGATCGCCACCATCACCTTCAACCGGCCTGAGCACCTGAACGCGCCGACCATCGCCATGCGGCTGCGCTACGCCCATCTGCTCCACGCCGCCAACGTCGACGACGACGTGAAGGTCCTCGTCGTGCGGGGTGCAGGCGACGACTTCGGCTCGGGCGCCGATCTCCCCGAGCTCGCCGCACTCATGGCGCAGTCGCCCGAAGCGGCCCTGCGCGAGGAGCTGCAGCTCCTCGAGGACGAGGTCTCCTATCCGCCACGCAAGACCTACCGGGGAAGCGGCGCCACGCTCGGCTACTGGTACGCCGATTCGCGCTCGGGGTGCCGGACCCTGCAGGACTTCAAGAAGATCAGCATCGTCGAGGCCAAGGGCTACTGCTACGGCTGGCACTTCTACCAGGCGGCGGACGCCGATCTCGTGATCGCCTCCGAGGACACCCTGTTCGGCCACCCCGCCTTCCGCTACGTCGGCTGGGGCCCGCGCATGTGGGCCTGGGCCATGACGATGGGCATCCGCAAGTTCCAGGAGATGGTCTTCACCGGCCGGCCCTTCACGGCGAAGGAGATGTTCGAGTGCAGCTTCGTCAACAGCGTCGTCCCTCGCGGCCGGCTCGAGGACGAGGTGGCCAAGTACGCCAAGGCATGCTCGCTTTCGCGGCCGACGGACGCGGTCGTCATGCAGAAGACGTTCTTCCAGATGATGAAGCAGTTCCAGGGCGAGTACATGGGAAGCATCATGAGCGCCATGCTCGAGACCATGGGCGGGGCGGTGAAGCCGGACGACAAGGACCTGATGCTCGGTCGCGAGGTCTACGAGTCCGGACTCGGCAAGGCGGTCAAGGTCAACGACGACCAGTTCCCGCCCGAGTTCCGCCTCAGCAAGTCGGGCCGCAAGAAGGCGGAGTGACGGAACCTCCATGCCGGAGTCGCCTGCGCCGCTGAGCGAGTGGCTCGTCGTCGACGTGTCGACGGGCATCGCCGGCGCCTACTGCTCGAAGATCCTGGCCGACGGTGGAGCCGACGTCGTGAAGGTGGAGCCCCCGGGAGGGGATCCGCTGCGCAGATGGTCGGCCTCGGGGGCCGCGATCCCCGCCGGCGAGGACGGCGCCCTCTTCCGCTTCCTCGCCGCCTCCAAGCGGAGCGCGGTGGCCGACCCCTCGCGCGACGACGACATGGAGCAGGTCCACGCGCTGCTCGCCGGGGCCGACGCCGTGGTGTGGAGCCGGGGGTCGCCGGTGGCGGAGCACGCGTCGCTCCGCCCGCAGGCCCTGCGGGCACGCCACCCGCATCTGACCGTGACGTCCATCACGCCCTTCGGGCTCGACGGACCGTGGACGGACCGGCCCGCCACCGAGTTCACCTTGCAGGCCTGGTCGGGCGGCATCGTCGGCCTGGGCCGGGGCGACCCCGACCGGGCGCCGGTGTTCGTGGGCGGCCGGGTGGGCGAATGGCTCTCCGGCCTGTTCGGTGCCGTGGGCACGATGGTCTCGAGGCGACGCGCAGTGGGGTCCGGCACCGGCGAGATCGTCGACGTGTCGATGCTCGAGTCACTGGCGCTGTGTCTGACCTACTACCCCGTCACCTATGTGGACGCCCTCGGGCGCCCGTTCCGGGGCAAGCGCTCGGTGGTCACACCCGGGGTCGCCGTGGCCAAGGACGGCATGATCGCGGTGGGAGTCGGCACCGGGCAGCAGTGGCTCGACTTCTGCGCCATGGTCGGCCAACCGCAGTGGATGGAGGATACGTCGCTGTTCCGCGAGCGCGGCCACCTGGCGCCCGTCATCGACGCCTGGTTCGCCGACCACACCGTGGAGGAGATCCGGGAGCTCGCCGCCGCCTTCCGCCTTCCCCACGCGGTCATCGCCAACGGCGCCAATCTGCCGCACCTCGACCACTTCGAGGCGCGCGCCTCGTTCGAAGGCGGGGGTGACGGCGGCTTCGTCCGCCCGGCGCCGCCGTTCCGCCTGCGGCCGGCCCGCCTGCGGGCGACGGAACCGGCGGCGGTCCTCGGCGCGCACGAGCTGCGCGACGTCGCGGCCGTCGCGCCGCGACGGGCCCCCATGAGAGGGACCGGCGGCGACCTGCCTTTCGCCGGGTTGCGGGTGCTCGACATGACCGCCTTCTGGGCGGGGCCGGTGTGCACCCACGTCCTGGCCCTGCTCGGTGCCGAGGTGATCCATCTCGAGTCGACCACCCGACCCGACGGCACCCGCATGCTCGGTGCGCCGATGACCGAACCGCAGTGGTGGGAGCGCTCCCCCATCTTCTCGGGCATCAACACCAACAAGAAGAGCCTCACCCTCGATTTCCGCACCGACGGGGGCATGGAGGTCCTGCGGCAGCTCGTGCGCACGGTCGACGTGGTGGTGGAGAACTACACCCCCCGCGTGCTCGAGCAGGCCGGGCTCACCTTCGAGGCGCTGCGCGAGCTGCGCGAAGACATCGTGCTCGTCCGGATGCCGGGGTTCGGGCTCGACGGGCCGTGGCGCGACAACGCCGCCTTCGCCTACACGATCGAGGACGCGTCCGGACTCACGTGGCTGACCGGGCACCCCGACCAGAAGCCGCTCGAGCCGTACTGCCTCGGCGACCCGAACGCGGGCATCCACGCCCTGGCCGCCCTGCTGCTGGCGCTCGAGCACCGCCGGCGCACCGGCGAAGGCGTCTTCGTGGAGGCGGCCATGGTGGACGCCGCCGTCAACATCACGGCCGAGCAGGTGATCGAGTACTCGGCCTACGGGGCGCTGCTCGAGCGGGCCGGCAACCGCGGCCCCACCGCGGCACCGCAGGGCGTGTACCACACGGCTGACGTCGACGAGCGGGGCCGGACCGACAGCTGGGTGGCGCTCGCGGTCGAGACCGACGGCCAGTGGGAGGCGCTGGTGGAGGCGATCGGCCGTCCGTCGTGGGCGGTCGATCCGGCGCTGGCGACGGCCGCCGGGCGCCGTGGCGCCCACGACCGCATCGACGAGCACCTCTCCGCCTGGTGCGCGCCGCGCCGTGCCGACGAGGTGGTGGAACTGCTGTGGCCGGCGGGCGTACCCGTGGCCAAGGTCGTGCAGCCGCATCACCAGGGCGAACTCGCCCAGTTGCAGGCGCGCCGGTACTTCGAAGTGGTGGACCACCCCGTGTCGGGCGCCGCCCGGCACAGCACGCTGCCCATGCGACTGTCGGGCGGCCCGGAGCGGCTGCACCGCCGCCACGCGCCGCTGCTCGGGGAGCACAACACGGAGATCCTCACCGCGCTGGGGCTGAGCCCGGTCGACATCGCTGCACTCGAGCGCGACGGGATCGTCGGCACGTCGCCATCGAAGGGCGACACATGACGGGTCGGCGGACCGCGCCCGACCCCGGGAACGGAGGCAGACGTGGGTGAACTCGACGGCAAGGTCGCCATCGTCACCGGTGGTGCCGGCGGCATCGGGCGGGCCACCGTGGAGCGCTTCGTGGAGGAGGGCGCCCGCGTCGTCATCGGGGACGTCGACACCGAGGCGGGTCCGCTGTTGGCCCAGGAGCTGGGTGACGCCGCCGCCTTCCGGCAGGTGGACGTCTCCGATGCCGA
>DASRBM010000270.1:0-5709 GCA_035653635.1 Acidimicrobiales bacterium
CCCGTGCCCGCTCCCGGTGCCCGCGCCGGTCGAGGCCCCGGGCGTCGAGGAGGGGGTGGTCCCGGCCGGAACCGACGGGAGCGACGGACGAGGAGCGGTCCCGGAATGGGCGACGACTGCATATGTGGCGGCCGACAGGCCCGACAGGGCCAGCGTGGCGGCGCCGGCGGCGGCAGCCCAACGGGGCAGGGGGGAGGCCCGGCGCGCGGGGCGGGCGGTGACGGTGGCACCCACCGGCGCTTCGACGAGCGGGGTGACGGGGCGGTGCGTACGACGTGCGCCGTAGGCGACTGCGGTCTGCACGAGGCCCCGTGTGTCGGCGGCGAAGCGCTCCCAGGTGAAGAGCTGCGCGTAGTGCCGCGCCGCGGCGAGCTGCTCAGCGGTACGAGACAGCGCATCGGCGACGGCGTCGGCGAGCACGTCCCCCCGACGCTCGGCCATGACGGCGGCGTGGCCGCCCGCCACCTCGACGAGCGCGGGATCCGAGGAGATGACGAGCGGGATGCCGAGACGCAGCGCTTCCACGGCCGGCAGGCCGAAGCCCTCGAACTCGGAGGGGAAGACCACCAGCTTGGCCGCCGCGAAGCGCTGCTCGAACTCGTCGTCGGCCAGCCACGGCAGCACCGTCACCACGTCCTCGAGCCCGAGCTCG
The DNA here is from genome assembly GCA_035653635.1 of Acidimicrobiales bacterium. Classification (GTDB taxonomy): domain Bacteria; phylum Actinomycetota; class Acidimicrobiia; order Acidimicrobiales; family UBA8190; genus DASRBM01. The sequence continues at coordinate 653 of DASRBM010000270.1, forward strand.
CCGATACGCGTCTGCAACGCGGCGCGGTGGGTCGCGGGCACGCCGACGATGCACAAGGGCAGTCCGACGCTCCCGCGATCGCGTTGGACGCGCCAGGCGTCGAGTACGAGCTCGACGCTCTTGTTGTTGAACTGCCCGAAGGCCAGTGCATAGGGCGGCTCGCCGGTGGCGCGCTGCCAGCGGTCCACGTGGTCGGCGCCCGGCAGGGCGACATGCACGGGGACGTCACGCAGTTGCGGGTGCGAGCGCAGCAGGTCGCGGCGGGTGCGCTCGGAGATGCACACCACCCCGTCCGCCTGGGCGAAGCCCATGCCCCAGCTCACACGCCGGAGGAGCAGCGCCTTCTTCGAGAACATCTCGGGGCGCAGCTCGTGGCGCAGGTCGAAGAGCATGATCGTCCGCGGGCACGGGAGACGGCGGACCGTCGTCGTGGGCAGGACGGCGAACAGTGCATCGGCGTCGAGCGCGCGGCACAGGGCGGGGAGCTCGGTGGCCTGGGCCTTCACCCTCCTCGAGCGCACGCGGTGGACGGTGACCCCTTCAGGTGCCGAGAACCCGGGCTCTGCGCCCACCACGACGTGGAGGTCGTCCTCGGGCCACGCCCGGCGCCAACCGGCCAGTAGATGGTCGGTCACGATGGCCAGGCTGTTGCGCCCGCGTACGGGAATGGCGTCTACAACGACTCGCACGGGAGCACCCCGGTTTGTCACCCCACAGGAAAGGCGGTCACCAGGGAGAACCTCGGAGCCGGAGGTGCCGCCAATGGACCATGCTAACCGAGGTTCCGTTCTTTGGGAACGGGCCAGGACCGCGAGGTCGACCCCGTTCGGACGTTCCCACCCTGAACATGGCTCCCACCGTCTCCTACACGACGATCCTGTCGACGAACTATCTCCCGAAGGCGCTCGCCCTCGCCGAGAGCCTCCGGCGCCACCACGACGCCGAGCTCGAGATCCTGTTCGTGGACATCCCCGACGAGGCCGCCCTGCCGGAGCTCTCCGGGGCGCGGTGCCGGAGCACCGCGTCGCTCGGCATCTCCCGGCGCGAGGTGCAGCGACTGGCTGCCGCCTACGAACTGGTCGAGTTGGCCACTGCGGTGAAGCCGCTGCTGCTCGGGGCGCTGCTGCAGCAGGCCGACCAGGTCTTCTATCTCGACCCCGACACCTACGTGACGTCGCCGATGGAGGAGCTGTCACCCGCGCTCGCCGCCACCGACGGGGGGATCCTGCTCACGCCGCACTTCCTCCGGCCCCCTTCGCGTGCGGCCGAGACGACCGAGGGCCACATGCTGTTCGCCGGCGTCTACAACCTCGGTTTCTGCGGGGTCGACTGCCGCACCGAGGAGTTCCTCGACTGGTGGTGGGAGCACCTGCGTTCCGAGTGCCTCTACGACCCGCTTTCCGGTCTCTTCTACGACCAGAAGTGGATGGACATCGGGATCATGTTCTTCGAGGGCGGCAGCCTGCGTCACTACGGCTACAACGTGAGCCTGGCCAATCTGCCCGAGCGGCCCGTCGCGCGCGACGACGACGGCTACTACGTCGCCTCCAACGGCGACCGGCTGCGCCTGTTCCACTTCCACGCCTTCGACTCGAGCGCGCCGGAGAAGCTGTCGGCACGTCTGCGCGACACCGGGGCCAGCCGCATGGAGGAGGGGAGCGCGCTGCTCGAGCTCTGCAAGGAGTACGCCGAGGTCCTGTCGGGCTACGAGCAGGCGCTGCCACCGGCACCGCCCTACCCGTACACGACCGACACCAAGGGCCGTCCCCTGCACCGCAAGGTCCGGCGCGCCTACCGGACCCAGATGGCAGACGGCGCCGATCTGCCGTCGCCCTTCGACCCGGCCGATGGCGCCGCCTGGGACCGCTGGCGGCGCAAGGCGTGGCGGCCGGTCGCCCGCGGACTCGTGGGGGACGCGGCCAAGTGCGTCCGGATCGTCGTGCCCGAGGAGTACGACAAGGTGAAGAAGCGGTTCCCGAGGCTGGCGGATCGGCTCAACGACCGCTTCTCGGGTGGCACCGGACTGTGGGGATAGGCGCCGCCGCGACGGCGCAGGAGGGAAAGGGTTTCGTGCGACCCAAAGAGCAGTTCATCGACAAGGCTCGCCTGCTCAAGATCATGTACCGCAACATCGGCGAGACCTTGATCGGCCGCGACCTCGCCGTCTTCCGCCGCCTGCAGAAGCAGGGCCGGGTGGTCTACGGGCCCGGCAGCTACGGCGTGCCCACCATCCACACGTTCATGCTCCAGAACCAGAAGCTGATCGTCGGGAACTACTCCTCGGTCGGGTCGATCATCATGCTCGGCGGCGAACACGCACCCGATCGCATCACGACGTACCCGCATCGGATCTGGTTCCACATGGAGGGGGCGGGCGAGGACGGCTTCCCGGTCCCCACCGGTGACACCGTCATCGGGTCCGACGTCTGGGCCTGTTACAACGCCATCATCCTGAGCGGTGTGCACATCGGCGACGGCGCCATCGTGGCCGGCGGTGCCATGGTGACGAAGGACGTCCCGCCCTATGCGGTGGTGGGGGGCAACCCCGGGCGGATCCTCAAGTACCGGTTCGACGAGGAGCAGATCGCCGCGCTCCTCGAGATCAAGTGGTGGAACTGGCCCGAGGAGGAGATCCGTGCCGCCGTGCCGCTCCTGGCGGACAAGGACGTCGACAAGTTCATCGCCTATGCCCGCGAGCGGTTCCCCGACGGGTACGAGGCGCCGGCGGTGCCGCGCTAGGAGGCCGGTTCGCCGGCTGCCGTCTCCAACTCGGACTTGGTGGCGTCGTCGAGCTTCGCCTCGCCCCTGCGGAAGTACTTGAGCGTCGCCGGCAGCGTCCTCGTCGCCTCGGCCGGGTTGCCGCAGTAGAAGGTCAGCTCCTCGGTGAGGCGCGTGTTCACCACCGAGCCGGCCGACACGATGCACCGGGGCGGCACCCGCGTGCCGTTGAGCAGCACCACGTCGGTCATGATGGCGGTGTGGTGGCCCACTTCGACCGGTTGGGTCACGAAGCGGTCGCGTACGAGATCGAGCGAGTGGGTGAGCACGGTGCACCGGAAGCCGGCCAGGCCCGCGTGATCCCCGATCTCGACCCGGTCCGCACAGTCGATCTCGTGGCCCACGGTGATCATGGCGCCCTTGCCCAGCACGAGCGACGGGTCACGGTTGGGGGAGTTCGGGAAGTGCGGTGAATCGAGCGGGAATCCCGCGATCCAGTTGCGCGCCGCGATGCTCGCCCCCTCGTCGAGGCGGAGCTCCTCAAGGTCGCGGATGACGTTGAAGGGGCCGATGCTCGAACCCGGTCCCATGACGAGACGGTTCACCATCACGAGACTCCGGCCCAGGTAGGCGGTCGGGTGGATGTCCCAGCCGAAGAACCATCGCCCGAGGTGCCGCTTGAGCCCTGACGGCAGCAGCACCATGCAGAACGCCAACAACCGTCGCATGCATCACCCCTGGATCGCCGCTCGAGGGAAAGGGGATTCTAACCAGGCCGAACGCCAGGGACGCCCGACAGGCCCGTTACCATGGGGCCCGCCACGGACGAGGACCGGCTCTCGCGACGACCGTCCTGCTGGGCAACAAGGAACTCGAAAGGATCTGATCGTGGGGACAGAGCCGGACAAGATTCGGGCCGTCATCGACGCGTTCCTCCAGCGTGCGGAGAAGGGCTCCAGCGTCATGGACGACAGCACCGGACTGTGGGGTGACGGGCTCGGGCTCGACTCGCTCGAGGCGGCGGAGCTCTCGGCCATGCTCGAGGATGAGTTCGGTACGGACCCGTTCTCGGCCGGGGGCGACATGCCCGAGCGGGTGGGCGACATCGTCGCCTTCTACGCGGCGGCCGCCGCCACGGAATGATCGACCTGCTCCAGCGGGCGGCACAGGCCGCCCCCGGGCAGCTCGCCGTCGTCACGCCGGAGGGAGCGAGCTCCTACGGCGAGCTCGTCGACGACGCCCGCCGCGTCGCCGCGTCGCTGCGCCGTCGCGCCATCACCCGTTTCGCCATCGTGGAGCCCGACGCAGCCTGGGTGCTGCGGCTGTTGGCCGGTGCCGCGCTGGCGGGAGCCGAGCCGTGCCAGTACCAACCCGACACGGCCGTCACCGAGTTCGCCGACCATGCCGCGGCCCTCGGGCACGAGGTGGTCGTCACCCGGCGGACCGACCTCACCGCCGGCGAGCTGGTCAAGCCGGACGAACTGCTCGGTGACGAACGGGCCGACGACGCCGTCGGCGCGTCGGCGCCGCAACCCCTCATGATCCGCACCACCGGCACGACCGGCGCGCCCAAGGCAGCCCGCCACGACTGGCGCCGTCTGGGGCGGACGGTGGCCGCCGTCCGTCCCGCGCCCGACGAGCGCTGGCTCCTCGCCTACGGGCCCCAGCAGTTCGCCGGCGTCCAGGTACTCCTCCACGTGGCCGCCGCCCGCGCCACGCTGGTGGCGCCGTTCCCCCGCCAACCACGCGACGGGCTGCAGGCCCTCGTACACGACGGCGTCACCTGTGTGAGCGCCACCCCGACCTACTGGCGCTTCCTCCTCACCGAGGCGCGGGGACGAAAGGCCGCGTTGCCCCCGCTCAAGCAGATCACCCTGGGCGGCGAGGCCAGCTCGCCGGACCTGCTCGAGGAGCTGCGGGCGGCTTTTCCCGACGCCCGCATCTCGCAGGTCTACGCGTCGACCGAGTTCGGATCGGTGACGTCGGTCAAGGACGGCCGCCCGGGCATCAGCGTGGACGCACTGCACGGCGCGGCCAATCCCGAGGCGAACCTGCAGGTGCGCGACGGCGAGCTGTGGGTTCGGGCCAGGGCGGGCATGCTCGGCTACGTCGACGACGCCACGAGCGCGCCGGCCGACGACGACGGTTGGCGCCCGACCGGCGATCTCGTCGAGATCGTGGGGGACCGGGTGCTCTTCCGCGGCCGGTCGTCGGAGGTCATCAACGTGGGCGGCGTGAAGGTGGCGCCGTTGCCGGTGGAGGAGCGCATCACCGCCCTCGACTGCGTGGCCATGGCCCGCGTGTTCGGCCGGCCCAACAAGCTCACCGGGGCCATCGTC
>DASRBM010000271.1:0-5913 GCA_035653635.1 Acidimicrobiales bacterium
TGCTCGGGCACCTGCGGCGTGACGGCCTGCCAACCGAACGCGGGCACGAGCCCGGTGCGCGCCAGCACGCGGTGCACAGGTGGCTGGTCGAGGCTGATGCGCACGAGGGTGTCGGGACGGGCGCCGAGGCGGGTGTAGAGATCCTGCTTGATCGACGCGATGGGCACGTCGAAGCGCTCCTCGCTGCCGAACGTGATGGTGATGTCGATGCCGGTGTCGTCCTCCGACACCCGCACGTCCTGGATCCAGGTGTGCGTGTCGATCTGCGCCCCGCTCGGCAGCATCCCGAGGATGGTGCGCACCGTGTTCGCATCGAGGGTCAGGGGACCGAGACCGCGGGGGATGCCGAAGGCACCGGGCTCGTCCGGCAGCACCTGTGTGCCCGGTGGGAGATCGTCGCCCACGACCACGATCTCGGCGTTGCCCCGGCGGGGCCGGCCGGTCGCGTTGACCGCGACGGGGCCGGCGTCGGCCAGGGAACGGGTGAATTCGCCCAGTGCTTCTGTCGCCAGTCCTTCGGCGATGCCGGTCGCCTCGGCGAAGCGGTTGCGGACGGCGTCCACCACCTCCTCGACCGAGCAGGCGCAGATCGAGTCGTGGGCCGCGTTGCGGACGACTTCGCGCCAGGCCAGGTCGAGAAGGCTCTTCGGCCAGGCGGAGGCCGGGCGGAAGAGCGCCGAGTACGGCTCGGCCCGCTGCTCCAGTGCCCGCGCCGTTCGGGCCGCGGCCTGCTTCACGTCGACCCGGTTCGACGTGACGCCCATGAGGACGTTGGAGCGGAAGCCCGAGCGGAGCTCGCCCTTCCAGCGCGACAGGCCCTCGGTCGGTGCGCGTTCGAGGTACTCGGCCAGCGAGGTGACCTCGAACTCGTAGTCGTCCTGGATGGCGTTCGCCTCGGCCACCACCCGGCCGAGCCACGGCTGCGGCTCCTGATGGTCGGTGCCGTTCATGAAGAGCATGCCGTCGATGAGGAACGAAGCGATCTCCTGCTCGTGGTCGGCCACGCGGCGCACGAGCGCCTTGGCGTCGTCGGGGATCGCCGATCCGTTGCTGTACCCGACGACGAGGTACTCGGCCCGCACGGTGGATCCGTCGGGCGCCTCCCACCAGAACCCCGTCTTGTCGATGGCGGAGGGCACACCGCGCCAGACGACCGTGTGCTCCATGCCGGCCTGGCGAAGGATCTGCGGCATCTGGGCGATGTGGCCGAACATGTCGGGCAGGTACCCGACACGCATGGCCCCGCCGAAGGCGGCGCCGCGCGTGATGCCGAGCTGCAGGTCGCGCACGATCGTCTCGCCGGTGACGAGGAACTCGTCCATGAGGATGTACCAGGGACCCATGGTGAGCCGGCCCGCGGCCGCGAGGGCCCGCAGGCGCGGTTCGGCTTCGGGCCGCACCTCCAGGTAGTCGTCCACCACCGCCATCTGCCCGTCGAGGAGGAAGCGGGCGTAGGAGGGGTCCTGCTCCAGGATCGGCAGCAGGTGGTCGAGCATCCGAACCAGGCGCAGCCGGAACGCCTGGTACGGCTCGTACCACTCGCGGTCCCAGTGGGTGTGGGGGACGATGCTGATGCGGCGCGGGCTCACCGGGTCAGGCTACGCGGATTGCTACCGTGACCGCGTGCGACCCCGGCCGTGGCAGGACCACCTTGCCGGGGGCCGGGCGGAGGTCCCGGTGGGCGACCTGGTGAGTCGGTGGACGCGACGCTGGGCCGAGCACCCTGCTGCTGCGGTGCTGTTCCAGGTCGGTGCCTCCCCGTCGCCCGACGCCGGCCGGTGGGTCCGTGCCGGGGAGATCGACGAGCGGTCGGCAGCCGCCGCTGCCGTGCTGCGTCGCGCCGGCGTCGGGGTCGGTGACCGGGTCCTGTGGGCGCCCGACCCGTCGGTGGCCGGCGTCGTGGGCCACGTGGCCGCCCTGCGCGCCGGCGCCGTGGTCGTCCCCGTCAACCCGGCCTACACGGAGCGGGAACTGCGGCACGTGGTCGAGGAGGTGACCCCCGCGGCCGCCCTCATCGCCGGCGACGCCATGGAGGCGGTCCTGTCGGTGCTCGACGTGCCCGGTCTGCTCGACCTGCACGCGCTGGCGTCGCTCCCGGCGCCCGGGCCCGGCGCGCCGACGCCGTCGGAGCAGGACGCCACCGCGCGCGGCGCCGAGGAGGCAGCCGCGGCACCGGCGCTCGTGGCCTTTACCTCCGGCACGACGGGGGCGCCGAAAGGCGCGGTGCTCTCGCACGGCAACGTCCTCGCCAACAGCTGGGCGCTCGCCACGGCCTGGGGCGTCACCGAGGAGGACCGCCTCGTCCACGCACTGCCGCTCTTCCACGGCCACGGTCTGTGCGCCGCGCTGTACACGATGCTCCTGGCCGGGGCGTCCACCGTGCTGCTGCCCGGCTTCGACGCCGGCGCCGTGGGCGACGCCGTCGGTGCCCATCGGGCCTCGCTGTTCTTCGGTGTGCCCACCATGTACCACCGCCTCCTGCACAGCGGGGCCATCGACGCCCTGCGGTCGGCACGGCTGGCCGTGTCGGGCTCGGCCCCCCTGTCCGCCGAGATGCACCGGGCGGCGAAGGAGCGCGGGGTGGACGTGCTCGAGCGCTATGGCATGACCGAGACGCTGCTCACCATCTCCAATCCCCTGCGGGGTGAGCGCCGTGCGGGCACGGTGGGCTTCCCTCTGCCGGGCATCGAGGCCGAGGTCGACGACGCTTCGGGCGAGATCCTCGTCCGCGGCCCCCAGGTCTTCGAGGGCTACCTCAACCGACCGGCCGCCACCGCCGAGTCCTTCGCCGACGGCTGGTTCCACACCGGTGACCTCGCCGAGGTGGAGGAGGGGTACGTGCGCATCCGGGGCCGGGCCGGTGACCTCGTCATCTCGGGTGGGTTCAACGTGTATCCGGCCGAGGTGGAGGACGTGCTCCTGCGCCATCCCGGCGTGGCCGAGGTGGCCGTCACCGGAACGCCCTCGGAGGAATGGGGCGAAGTCGTCACGGCCTGGGTCGTCCTGGCCGGTGCCGCCGCCGGACCTGGTGCCGAACGGGACCTGCTCGACTTCGCCGCCGCCGAGCTGGCGCCCTACAAGCGGCCCCGGCTCGTCCATTTCGTCGACGCACTGCCGCGCAACGCCATGGGCAAGGTGCAGCGCTCGCAGTTGCGCTGAGCCCGACTTGCGCTGACCCCGGCTGCGCTGATCGTGCCGGCGCTGACCGTCGCCGGCGAGCGGCGATAGCGTCGAGGGACGTGCGGATCGCGTTCGGGACCGACGAGGAGACGCCCCTCACGACCAGGATCCTCGACGACCTGCGCCGCGCCGGCCACGAGGTGGAGCACGTGGCGGCGGGGGAGCAGTGGCCCGAAGTCGGCCGTGCCGTCGGCACCGCGGTCGGAGCCGGTCGCGCCGAGGTCGGCGTCGTGTGCTGCTACACGGGCACCGGCGTGTCCATCGCCGCCAACAAGGTGCCCGGCGTCCGCGCCGCGCTCTGCACCGATGCGGCCACCGCGGCCGGCGCCCGGCGCTGGAACGACGCCAACGTGCTGGCCTTCGGGTTGCGCCTCACCTCGCCGGAAGTCGCGCAGGAGATGATCGCGGCGTTCCTCACCACCGGGCCCGACGAAGCCGAGCTCCCCGCCGTGGCCAGGGTCGAAGGGCGGCCGTAGAGACGTCGCCGACGACGACGCGCGCTAGCGTGCGCCCATGTCGACGTTCCTCATGCTGTCGACGATCGGCCCTGACGGCATGGCGACCCTGCGGCAGAATCCGGGGCGCCTGCGCGAGGTGAATGCCGAGGTCGAGGCGATGGGCGCCCGCGTCGTGGCGCAATGGGCGCTTCTCGGTCAGTACGACTTCGCCACCGTCCTCGAAGCACCCGACGAGGAGACGGTGACGAGGGTGGCGGTGACGCTCGGATCGCGCGGCACGCTCAAGACGAAGACGCTGACGGCGATCCCGGTGGACGACTTCCTGCGGGCCCTCGGCGGAGCGTGAGCCGACGCGGTACCGCGTGAAATCGGTTCAGTACCACCAGAAGTCGGTGCGGCGCCGCTCGGGCCGGAGCTCCTCGGCCATGAACCTGTCCGGCAGGATGCTCCCGTCCGACAGCCGGCGGACCCGGTACGCCTCGTCGTCGACCTGTTCGGCGACCTCGAAGCCTCGGCTCCACTGGCCGACGAACCGGCTTCGCACGTCGACCCGGGTGCCGACGGCCAGGGCCTCGTCCGTGCGGACCGCTCTCGTTCCGGACAGCGTCTCGACCATGTCCCATCCCTCCTGGGACCCTCGCCTGCCCGCAAGGGTCATGGGCTTCTGGGGTTGGTGCTCCCACCGGTCCGGCGGCTCGGGCTCGTCCCGCCGGTGCCGGCGCCCGGCGGGCGGCCGGGCACAGCAACAATGATGGGCGCTGTGACGGCCGCGCTCAAGGGGGACGACCACAACGGGCCGCGAATCTCCGGTGACCCCGCCGATGCCGCCGAGGTCACCGCAACGGCCCCCGCGGCAACGGCCGTCCGGCCGAAAGCCCAGGCCCCGCGCCTGGTGCGTGAGCGCCGCCTGTTGCGCAAGGGGCATGGGTTGGTGGCCGGCGTGGACGAGGTGGGCCGAGGCGCTTGGGCGGGCCCGCTGTCGGTCGGGGTGGCGGTGATCGAGGCCTCGCGCCGGCGGGTGCCGGCAGGCCTGCGGGACTCGAAGCAGCTCCCCGAGGACACCCGCGAAGCCATGTTCGAACGGGTCGGCCGGTGGTGCGCCGCCTGGGCGGTGGGCCACGTCAGCGCCGAGGAGTGCGACCGCTTCGGCATGACCCGGGCGCTGCGGGTGGCGACCCAGCGGGCGTTCGCCGCACTGCCCGACGAGGCCCGACCCGACGCTGTCGTCCTCGACGGCAACTTCGACTACGTGTCGCCCCCCAAGGTGGCGACCCTCTTCGACGAGGACGACTCGAGGGTGTGCGACCCGGCCGTCGAGACCGTCATCGGTGCCGACGCCCTGTGCGCCAGCGTGGCCGCCGCGTCGGTGCTGGCCAAGGTGACCCGCGACCGGATCATGCGGGGACTGGCGGACTCGTTCCCGCCCTTCGACTTCGACCGCAACAAGGGCTACCCGTCGCCGGTGCACAAGCGGGCGCTCGCCGGCTACGGCCTCAGCGCGATCCACCGCCGGAGCTGGGTCTTCGCCGACCATCTGCCGTGGGTGGCCCAGCGGGTGGTCAGACCCGGGGTCGCTCCCGGGGCTGACTGACACCGTCCGGCTCCCCGGCCGACTGACGTGGTCCGGTCGTCGGGGTCCGACCGGCGGCGGTCAGCGCGGCGACGGCTCCTTCGGCAGCCCGAGGACCCGCTCGCCGATGATGTTGTGGAGGATCTCGTCCGTGCCGCCGGCGATGCGCATGCCCGGCACCCCGAGGATGAACTGGTTCCAGGCGTAGGTGCCCCACTCGCCCGAGTCGGCCACCAGCTTCGGTCCCAGCACGCTCGAGAGCAGGTCGGCCATGCGCCGCATGTTCATCGTCAGCGACAGCTTGGCGATCGACATCTCCGGCCCGGGCAACTGCCCGGCGGCGATCTTCGCCATGGCCCGCAGGTTCGTGTACGAGGCCACCCGGCCGTTGATGACGATGTCGGCGAGCTGCTGGCGCACGAGGGCGTCGCCGGACCGACCCTGGTGCCGGACGAGTTCGATCAGTCGCTGCGTGCCGCCCCCTCCGCCACCGGCCATGCCGCCACCGATGGCGGCCCGCTCGTTCATGAGCGTCGTCAGGGCGACGGTCCATCCGCCGTTCACGTCCCCGAGACGGTGTGTGTCGGGGATGCGCACGTCGGTGAAGAAGACCTCGTTGAACGACGCGCCACCGGTGATCTGCCGCAGCGGGCGCACCTCGACCCCCGGTGCGTGCATATCGACGACGAAACCGGTGAGCCCCTT
>DASRBM010000272.1:0-4694 GCA_035653635.1 Acidimicrobiales bacterium
CCTGGCCTCGGCCAAGGTGGTGGAGGCCCTCGCCGGAGCCGAGCCGAAGCGGGTGATCGTGCGCCCACCGCGGCTGGTGAACGTCGTCGCCGGCTGAGGGCGGCGCGCCGTCGGTCTCAGGCGGCGCGCAGGGCGTGGAGCATGGACAGCATGCGCTCGCGTCCGAGCCGGTAGGGGGCGTAGAAGCTCACCCGGGTGACGAGATCCCCGTAGCGGCGCAGGATCTCGCCGGCCACCTCGTCCGGCTCTCCGACCACCGCGAACGCCTGCATCATGTCGTCGGGCACGAGGTCGGCCATGGCATCCCAGTCGCCGCGCTTGGACAGGGTGTTGAACTGCGCGTGCAGGTCTCCCCACCCGTGCATGTCGAGCACCGGCTTGTAGGCGGGCGTCGACGCGTAGAAGGCGAGCTGGCTCTTCACCGCCTTGGCCGCCGCCTGCATCTCGGTGTCGTCGGCGCCGGTCACGATCATGACGGGATAGGAGATCTCGAAGTCCTCGAGCTTCTTACCGGCCCGGTCGAGACCCCGGCGCAGCGCGGGCACCGTCGCCTCTCGCAGGTAGCGCTCGGTGGTGAAGCCGTGCGCGAGAAGCCCATCGGCCACCTCGCCTGCCACCTCGGCCATCTTCTCGCCGACGGCGGCCAGAAAGACCTTCGGCGTGCCGTGGGGATTGGGGCCCGGATCGAAGAACGGGGTCATGAGCGTGTGGCGGTAGAACTCGCCGCGGAAGGCGAGCTTCGTCCCGTCGTTCCACGCCGCCCAGATGGCCCGGATGGCGAGGATGAACTCCCGCATGCGGGGCGCCGGGTGCGACCACGGCATGGCGTAGCGCTTCTCGATGTGGGGTTTGATCTGCGAACCCAGACCGAGGAGGAACCGGCCCTTCGAGTAGGTCTGCAGGTCGTTGGCGAGCACAGCCGTGGTCATGGGGTTGCGGGCGAAGGCCACGGCGATGCCGGTGCCGAGCTCGACCCGCTCGGTGTGCTCGGCCGCCAGCACGAGCGGCAGGAAGGGATCGTGGCTGGTCTCGGCACACCAGATGCCGTCGAAGCCGTCGTCCTCGGCCTGTCTGGCCGTGGAGACGATGTCGCTGGGATCGAAGCTCACGCCGCCGTCGACTCGCATGACCGGCACCCTACGGGGGGTGCGCTCCGGCCCTCAAGAATCTCGGCCGTTCCGTCGACAATTGCCTCGTGGACGGGTTGACGGCCACCCCGCGTGGCGCGCCGCTCGACGAGGTCCGGGAGCAGTACCTCCAGCTGCTACTGGAGCGCTTCGAGAAGGGCGAGCTCCAGGCATACGAGTACACCCGGCGCGTGCGCCAGGTGGAGCTCGCCGCGAGCATCCGCCAGATGGTCGAGATCGTGGAGGCGCCGTCCGCGCCCGAGCCGGCGCTCGACGCCGTCGACATGCTGCAGCTGGCTCGCACCTCGAGCCCGCTCACGGCCCAGCGCAAAGGGGTGCGCCTCGTGTGGCCGATCGTGATCGGCGTCTTCTTCGTGATCCTGCTTGCCGTCGGCATGTGGCTCGTGGGCCACGCCAAGGCACTGCACGGCACGAGCAACGGCGGCGTCGGAAGCGGTGTGGTGACGCCCTTCGTTCCCGCCGTCACCGCCGGACCCTGACGCCGGGCGTCGGTCGGGACGTCCCCGGGGGGTCAGCCGGCGTCGCCCTCGGACCGGTCGCCTCGCAGGTAACGCTCGAGCTCGGCCGCGAGCTCGTCGCCGGTCGGGATCTGGCCGACCTGCAGCGGGTTGCCCTCGGTGGCGTCGAGGTTGTGCTCGAGCTGCCGGACGAGCTGGCTGTGCTCGGTGCTGCGGGTGATGAGCTCGTCGACCTGCTGGCGCGTCGTGTCGGCCGCCGCGTGCAGCGTGGCCGTGTCGATCGACAGGTCGGCCACGGCCGCGAGCCCGTCGAGGAGCGCGGCGCTGGCGGCGGGGAAGGCCATGCCGGCCACGTAGTGCGGGACCCGGGCCCACAGGCCGACGGCGGGGATCCCCTCGTCGCCGAAGGCGAGCTCGAGCGCGCCCCACACTCCCGACGGCACTTCGAGCTCCCCTTGCACCACGCCGATGCGCGGCACGAGGTCGGCCGACTGCGGCGGGGCCGTTGCGGCGAGCCGGATGGGCCGGGTGTGCGGCGCCGGCGCCGGAAAGGCGCCCAGGCCGACCACCAGACGCACCCCCAGCTGATGGGCGAGCTCACACACGGCCCCCGTGAACCCGTGCCAGCGGAAGTCGGGCTCGGGACCGAGCAGCAGACACAGGTCGTTGCCGGCGAGGTCCATTCCCGACCGCAGCTGGATCACCGGCCAGGTGAGCCGCTCGTGTACCCCGTCGACGATGTGGGCCACCGGACGGCGCGCCCGCTGATCGATGAATTCCTCGCCGTCGAAGGTGGCGATGAGCTCTCCGGGACCCGTCGACACGAGCGCGGCCATGGCCCCTTCGGCGCCGAGGCCGGCGTCGACCCAGCCCTCGAGCGCGACGACGAGGACCGGCGCATCGAGGGACGGACTGCTGTGACGGAAGTAGAGGGCCACCGCGGGTTACGAAGCGTCGAGGGCGGACCGGGCCGTCTCCGCCAGCATCACGACGCTGCGGGCGAAGCCGTCGACGCTTGATCGGTCACCGGCCGCGGCGCCGCCCACGTAGCGGGCGTACACACCCTGCAGGATGCAGGCGAGCTTCCAGTACCCGAAGGCCACGTAGAAGTCGAGACGCGACAGGTCGCGCCCCGAACGCTCGGCGTACCAGGACTTGATGTCGGCCCGGGTGGCGAAGCCGGGGACGGTGGTCGGCGTGACCCCGAGCAGCGCCGCGGCCTGGTCGCCTGCCTCCGTCCAATAGACCATGAGCAGGCCGACGTCCGCGAGCGGGTCGCCGAGCGTGCAGATCTCCCAGTCGAGCACGGCCCGGACCGAGCCGTCGTCGCCGAGCACGGTGTTGTCGAGGCGGTAGTCGCCGTGCACGATGGCGGCCCCCTCCTGGGGAGGGATGTCGGCGGCCAGACGGTCATGCACCTCGCCGACGATCGACGCCGTGTCCACGCCGTCCACCTGCGAGTTGCGGAACTGCTCGTACCAGCGCCGGAGCTGTCGCTCGATGTAGCCGTCGCGCTTGGCGAAGTCGGCCAGGCCGACCTCGTCGACGTCCACGGCATGCAGCGCGGCGAGCGTCTCCGCCAGCGACCGGCCGGCCCGGTGACGGGCCGCCTCGGTCAGTGCCGTGCGGGCCGTCTCCGCGTCGCGCACGATGTGCCCGTCGACGAACTCCATCACGTAGAACGGGCGCTCGTTCACCTCGACGTCCTCGCACAGTCCGTAGGTGCGCGGCACGGGCACGGCGGTGTCGCCCAGCGCCGAGATGACGCGGTACTCGCGGGTCATGTCGTGGGCGGTGGGAAGGACGTGACTGAGCGGCGGCCGGCGCAGCGCATAGCGGCGGCCACCGGCATCGGTGACCCGGAAGGTGAGATTCGACCGGCCGCCGGCGATCAGCTCGAAGGTGAGCGGCAGTGCGACGCCGGGCACGTGCTCGGCGAACCAGCCCTCCACGTTGGGGACGTCGATGCCCTCGACCCGGGCCGGTCCGGCGCTGTCGGTGCTCGTCACGGCAGGCACGCTATCGCCCGCCCGGTAGCCTCTGGGCCGTGATCGACGTCACCGATGCCACCTTCGAACAGGATGTTCTCGAGCGCTCCGACCATGTGCCCGTCGTCGTGGACCTGTGGGCCCCGTGGTGCGGTCCGTGCCGGACGCTCGGGCCCATCATCGAGAAGGTCGTCGACGCCACCGAGGGTGCGGTGGAGCTGGTGAAGGTCAACGTCGACGAGAACCCGCGCATCTCGGCGACCTTCCAGGTGCAGTCGATCCCCGCCGTGTACGCCGTCAGGGACCGAAAGGTCGTCGACGGCTTCATCGGTGCACTTCCCGAGGCGCAGGTGGCGGCGTGGGTGACGCGCCTCGCTCCCGCGCCGAGCGAGGCCGACCAGCTAGTGGCCGCCGGTGACGAGGCGTCGTTGCGCCAGGCCCTGGAGTTGCAGCCCGACCACCCGGGCGCGGTGGTGGGGCTCGCCCGCGTCCTGCTCGACCAGGGCAAGCCAGACGAGGCGCTCGACCTCCTCGCCCGCATCCCCGAAACGGCGGAGTCCCGCCAGGTGGCGGCCGAGGCGCGTCTCGCCGCCCAGGCCGTGGAGGTGCCGGCCGACGGGGTCGACTCGCTGCTCGACGCGCTGCTCCCGAAGGTGAAGGACGACGAGGGTGCGCGCCAGGAGTACCTCGACCTCCTCGAGACGCTCGGGCCCGACGACCCCCGGGCGGGCGCCTACCGCAAGGCCCTGGCTGCCCGGCTCTTCTGACGGCCCCGTCCCTCCGGCGGCGGAACGGTCATGGAACTCGTGCTCGGCGACCGGGTCTTCGACGTCACCCACCGTGCGCTCGTCATGGGGATCGTCAACCGCACCCCTGACTCGTTCTATGACCGCGGCGCCACCTTCGCCCTCGACGACCTGTTGCGCCGGGCCGAGACGCTCGTGGCCGAGGGCGCCGACCTCATCGACGTGGGTGGCGTGAAGGCGGGGCCGGGGCCGGAGGTGACCGAGGCGGAGGAGCTCGACCGGGTGGTCCCGAGTGTCGAGGCGCTGCGCAGTCGCATCGACGTGGCCATCTCGGTCGACACGTGGCGGGCCTCG
>DASRBM010000273.1:0-2756 GCA_035653635.1 Acidimicrobiales bacterium
CCCCGCACCCTCGACGTGGACGTGCTCCTGGTGGGCGACCTGCGCGTCGACGAGCCCGACCTCGTCGTGCCGCATCCCCGTATGTGGGAGCGGCGGTTCGTGCTCGCACCCCTCGCCGACGTGGCCCCCGACGTCGTGCCGCCGGGGAAGGTCGATGCCGCTGGTGGAGTGGTCCGGCTTCTGGGTAGAGTGGAACAGTTCTGATCCGATCGCCTGACGCGACCGGCACCCGTACGGGGCTGGAGCGCAGAAAGGGGTCTGGTGATCTCCGTTCGTGTTGTCGGCCCCGGGCGGGCCGGACGCTCGCTGGCGGCCGCACTGGCCGACGTCGGCTGTGACGTGCGCGCCCTCCTGGGCCGCGGCGACGACCTGACCGGCGCCGCCTCGGGGGTGGACCTGCTCGTCCTGGCCACGCCGGACGCCGCCATCGCCGAGGTGGCCGCGGCCGTGCGGCCCGAGCCCA
This sequence comes from Acidimicrobiales bacterium, assembly GCA_035653635.1. Classification (GTDB taxonomy): domain Bacteria; phylum Actinomycetota; class Acidimicrobiia; order Acidimicrobiales; family UBA8190; genus DASRBM01. Next base: position 464 of record DASRBM010000273.1, read on the forward strand.
CCACGGTGGTGGCCCACCTGTCGGGGGCGCTCGGCCTGCATGTCCTCGCCCCCCACCCTCGGCGCGCTGCGCTGCACCCGCTCGTGCCGATGCCCTCGCCCGAGGTGGGCCGGGTCCGGCTCCGCAGCGGCGTCACCTTCGCCGTGGCCGGCGACCCCCTCGTGGCCCGGCTGGTGGCGCTGCTCGACGGGAAGGCGATCACCGTGGCCGACGAGGACCGTCCCGCCTATCACGCGGCGGCCTGCATCGCCGCCAACCACGTGGTGGCGCTCCTCGGCCAGGTGGAGCGGGTGGCGGCGACCGTCGGGCTCGAGGTGCAGGACTTCCTCGGCCTCGCCCGTGCCGCCCTGGCCGATGTGGCCGACCTCGGTCCGGCCGCGGCCCTGACCGTACCGGCGGCACGCGGCGACGAGGCCACCCTCGCCCGCCACCGCGCCGCACTCCCGGCCGACGAGCTCGCCGCCTACGACGCCGGCGTGGCCCTCGCCCGCCGCCTGGCCGCGCAGTCCCGTGCCGACCGCGTGGCCGCCGCCGGCAGGGGGGTGCGGTCGTGACCGCGGCGCCCCGTCCGTCCCTCGTCGCCCCGGCGCCGGCGACCACGGTGGTCAGGTCGGCGGCCGCCTTCGCCGAAATGCTCGACGCGGCCCGGGCCGCCGGGCGCCGCGTCGGCCTCGTGCCGACGATGGGGGCGCTCCACGCCGGGCACCGGGCGCTCGTCGAGCGGGCAGTGGCCGAGTGCGACACGGTGGCCGTCACCGTCTTCGTGAACCCGCTCCAGTTCAACGACGCCGGCGACCTCGCCGCCTACCCGCGCACCCTCGACGCCGATGTGGCCCTGGTGGAGGAGGCCGGCGCACAGATCGTGTTCGCACCCGGTGTGGAGGAGATGTATCCCGGGCACCCGGTGCCCCCGGCCACCACCGTGCACGTCGCCGGCGTGAGTGAGGGCTTCGAGGGCGCGAGCCGTCCCGGGCACTTCGACGGCGTGGCGACCGTCGTGGCGAAGCTCTTCGCCCTCGCCGGGCGGTGCCGGGCCTACTTCGGCGAGAAGGACTTCCAGCAGCTGGCCGTCGTCCGGCGCATGGTCCACGACCTGTGCCTGCCGGTCGAGATCGTCGGGTGTCCCACCGTGCGCCAGGCTGACGGCCTCGCCCTGTCATCGCGCAACGCACGACTGAGTCCGGCCGGCCGCACAGCGGCACTCGCGCTGCGCCGGGCCCTCACGGCCGGTCTCACCGTCCTCGGAGAAGGCGTCCGCGACCCCGACGCCGTGCGCGCCGCCATGCACGACGAGCTCGCGACCGAGCCCGCAGTGACCGTCGACTACGCCGAGGTGGTCGACGCCGCCGACCTCCGGGTGCCCGGTCGCCTCGCCGGTGAAGTACGTCTGCTCATCGCCGCCATGGTGGAGGGCGTGCGGCTCATCGACAACGACGGCTGCGTGCTCGACGACGCGGGTGCTCGTCCAGAAGGTGCTCGTCCAGAAGGTGCTCGTCCCCATCTCGTATTGACCGACTCACGGAAGGAGCGCTGATCCGATGCGGCGGCGCATGATGAAGTCCAAGATCCACCGCGCAACGGTGACTGACGCCAACCTCGACTACGTCGGGTCGATCAGTCTCGACCCGCTCCTCATGGAGTTGGCCGACATCCGCGAGTGGGAGCAGGTGGCGGTGCTCGACATCGACAACGGCGCCCGCTTCGAGACCTACGCCATCGTGGGCAAGCCCGGCGAGGTCTGCCTGAATGGTGCCGCGGCGCGCCTCGTGCACCGGGGCGACAAGGTCATCGTCATCACCTACGCGGACTACGAGGAGTCCGAGCTCGAGGGCTTCGCGCCGCTCGTCGTCCACGTGGACACGAACAACGCCGTGGTCGACGAGGACACCTCCCGTCTCGAGGCCGAGCTGCGCCGGGCCGTCTCGGCCTGACGGGGCCGGCTGGCCGTTGTCGAATTCCGAGTCCAGTCCCGAGCAGCTCGACGTCCTCGTCCTCGGGTCCGGTGTCGCCGGCCTGTCCGCCGTGGTGCGGCTGGCCGACGGTGCACGCCGGCGGGTGGGGGTGCTCACGAAGGGCGAGCTCGAGCAGTCGGCGACCCGATGGGCCCAGGGCGGCGTGGCCGCCGTGCTCGGCGGTGAGGACGACTCCACCGATCTGCACCTGGCGGACACGCTGGCCGCGGGAGCAGGGCTGTGCGACGTGGACGCCGTGCGCGTCCTCGTCGACGAGGGCCCCCAGCGCGTCCGGGAGCTGATCGCCCTCGGGGCGGTGTTCGACCGCGAGGCGACGGGCC
>DASRBM010000274.1:0-4216 GCA_035653635.1 Acidimicrobiales bacterium
ACTACACCCGCACCACCTTCGAGTTCTCGGCCACCGCGCTCGAGGCCGCTCAGAACGCGGTGGGCGGCGGCGGGCGCTACAACGGGCTCGCCGAAGCCATCGGGGGCCCACCGACGCCGGGGATCGGATTCGGCATCGGCATCGAGCGGCTCCTGCTCGCCTGCGACGCCGAGGGGGTGTTCGCCGTCGACGCGCCGGTTCCCGACGTGTTCGTGGTCGACCTGACCGGGGGCGAGCAGGCCCGCGACATCGTGGCCGAGCTGCGCCGGGCCGGCATCTTCGCCGAGCGCGGCTACGACGGCCGGTCGGCCAAGGCGCAGTTCCGGCTGGCCGACAAGAGCGGCGCCACCGTCGCACTCGTCGTCGGCGACAAGGAGCTGGCCGCCGGGACCGTGCGGTGCAAGCCCCTACGCTACGACGGGGAGGAGCGCGAGGTCCCCCGTGACACGCTCCTCGCCGAGATGCGACTGCTGTTCGACCCGGTCCTGCGCGCGGCGGCGGGTCCCGAACGAGGAAAGGCCCCTGCATGACGGCGACCGGAGTGCGCACCCACCTGTGCGGCGAGATGCGCGCCGAGCACGTCGGCCAGACCGTGGTGCTCTGCGGCTGGGTGGCGCGTCGCCGGGAGCACGGCGAGCACCTGGCCTTCGTGGACCTGCGCGACCACAGCGGCATCGTGCAGTGCGTCGTCGACGGATCGGTCGACGTGCGCAGTGAGTGGGTGGTCAAGGTGACCGGCACGGTGCGCGAGCGCCCGGCCGGCACCCGGAACGCCGAGCTTCCGACAGGAGACGTGGAGCTCGGCGACTGCACCGTGGAAGTCCTCAACCGGGCCGAGCCGCCGCCGTTCCCGGTGGACGACCGGGCCGACACCGACGAAGGCGTCCGCCTGCGCTACCGCTACGTCGACATCCGCCGCCCGCGCATGCAGGCGAACATCCGGCTGCGTTCCCGGGTGGTGACGGCCATGCGGGCGGCCATGGTCCGCCAGGGGTTCGTCGAGGTGGAGACGCCCCTGCTGTGGACGCCGACGCCGGAGGGCGCCCGCGAGTTCGCGGTTCCCTCGAGGCTGCAGCAAGGCGACTTCTACGTGCTGCCCCAGAGTCCGCAGATCGCCAAGCAGCTGCTCATGGTGGCCGGCACCGACCGCTACTTCCAGGTGGCGCGCTGCCTGCGCGACGAGGACCTGCGGGCCGACCGGCAGTTCGAGTTCACCCAGCTCGACATCGAGATGTCGTTCGTGACCCAGGCCGACGTGCACGACGCGGTGACGGAGGCGGTGGTGGAGGGGGCGCTCGCGGGCACCGGGGAGCACCCGGGCGAGGTGCCCCGCATGACGTGGCGCGAGGCCATGGACCGTTTCGGGTCGGACAAGCCGGACCTGCGCTTCGGCATGGAGATCCTCGATCTCGGGCCGGTCTTCGCCGGCACCGAGGTGCGGGCCTTCCAGGCCCCCGAGGTGCGGGCCCTGCGTGTGCCCGAGGGCGCCGCCTTCGGCCGCAACCGCCTCGACGCCCTCACCGACCGGGCCAAGGCGCTCGGAGCGAAGGGGCTCGCCTGGTTCAAGGTGGGCGACGGCGGCAGTCTCGACTCGCCGCTGGCCAAGTTCCTCTCCGACGGGGAATCGGCGGCGCTCCTGGGCGCGGCCGGCGCCCAGGCAGGCGACCTCGTGCTCGTGGTGGCCGACGAGTGGCGGCTCGCCTGCGAGGTGCTCGGGGCGCTGCGCGTCGAGATCGGCCGCCCCCCGGTGACCGAGGGGTCGAAGCGCTTCCTGTGGGTCACCGACTTCCCGATGTTCGACGGGGTGGACGAGGAGGGACGGCCCCAGGCGGCCCACCATCCGTTCACGATGCCGCATCCCGATGACCTCCACCTCCTCGACACCGATCCGCTGGCCGTGCGTTCCCAGGCCTACGACCTCGTGCTCAACGGATGGGAGCTCGGATCGGGGTCGATCCGTATCCACCGTGAGGACATCCAGCGTCGGGTGTTCGACGCGCTCGGGATCTCCAACGAGGAGGCCGAGGCCCGGTTCGGGTTCCTCCTCGGCGCCTTCCGCTACGGCGCTCCGCCCCACGGCGGGTTCGCCGTGGGGGTCGACCGCTTCGTGGCCCTGCTCGCGGGGGAGGAGAACATCCGCGAGGTCATCGCCTTCCCGAAGACGCAGTCGGGCACCGACCCGATGACCGGGGCGCCGAAGGCCCTGCCCGAGCGGCAACTGCGCGACCTGGGCCTGCGCGTGGTGCGCCCGGACAAGTGACGACGGGCGGCGCGCGTCCGGTGGTCACGACGAACGTCGCACGCCCGGTCGCGGCCCGGCGCCGAAAGGACCCGTGAGCCCGGCGCGCGCCTCACGTCGTCCCGGAGGCGGCACCGGGCCGGACCCGGACATGTTCTCCGCCGCAGCCGACGAGCGGCTGTCGCGCCGGGGACCATTGGCGGCGCGGCTGCGACCCCGCACGCTCGACGAGGTCGTCGGGCAGCAGCACCTGGTGGCGCCCGGCGCCCCGTTGCGGGTGCTCGTGGAACAGGACCGGCTCACTTCGGCCATCCTGTGGGGACCGCCCGGCACGGGCAAGACGACCCTCGCGCTGGTGGTCGCGGCCACCACGGCCAAAGCCTTCGTGCCCCTGTCGGCCGTGAGCGCCGGTGTGGCCGACGTGCGTCAGGCCGTGGAGGACGCCCGCCGGCGCCTGGGGGAGCACGGCCAGGGAACCATCCTCTTCGTGGACGAGGTCCACCGCTTCAACCGGGCGCAGCAGGACGTGCTGCTGCCGGCGGTGGAGGACGGCCTCGTGGTGCTCATCGGTGCCACCACAGAGAACCCGTTCTTCGCCGTCAACGCGCCGCTGCTCAGCCGGTCCACCTTGTGGCGGCTGGAGCCGCTGTCGGACGACGACATCGGTCGCGTGGTCGATCGCGCGCTCTCGGCCGAAGGGGCCGGAGCCGACGCCGCCGCCCGGCGGCTGCTGGTGGCGGTCGCCGACGGGGACGCCCGTGCCGCACTGGGGACGCTCGAGGTCGCCCTCGCCCTGGCCGAGGGGGGCACGATCACCGAGGCCCACGTGGAGCGGGCCCGAGCCGGACGTCTGGTGCACCAGGGTGACGACGCCCACTACGACCAGGTGAGCGCCCTCATCAAGTCCGTGCGTGGGTCGGACCCCGACGCCGGGTTGTACTGGCTGGCCCGGATGCTGGCCGGCGGCGAGGACGCCCGGTTCATCGCACGTCGGCTCGTCATCCTGGCCAGCGAGGACGTGGGGATGGCCGACCCCATGGCACTGGTGGTTGCCGACGCCGCGGCCCGGGCGGTGGAGTTCGTGGGCCTGCCCGAAGCGCAGCTCAACCTGGCCCAGGCGGTCGTGTATCTGGCCAGCGCGCCGAAGTCGAACCGTGTCACAGTGGCGCTGGGCCGAGCGAAGGAAGACGTGGAGCGGGGGCGGCGTGCCGAGGTCCCGGTGCACCTGCGGGACGCCCACTATCAAGGGGCGAAGATGCTGGGACACGGAAAGGGCTACCGCTACCCGCACGACGACCCGCGCGGCTGGGTGGAGCAGTCCTACCGTCCGCCGGACGCCGAAGGACACGTGTACTACGAACCGGGTGACCACGGCGCCGAGCCCCGCATCGCCGAGCGGTTCGACGCCTTCCGCCGCCAGATCGAGCAGGAGCCCGCCCACGACCGCGACCGCGGGACCGGCGGGGGCGGGCGCAGGGGAGCAAGCGACCCACCGGGGGGCGCCCGGGCATGACCCGCACGCGGCTCGGAATGCTCGCCGCCGCCGTCGTCACCGTCTTCGGTCCGGTGGCCTTGCCGGCCGTGGCCGGGGGTGCCTCGACGGCTCCGGTCGTGCGCTCCACTGCGAGCCTGCCGACCCTTCCTCCCGGGAGCCGCGCCGTCGGCGCCACCCCCGACGCCGAACAGCTGACGGTCGACATCGCCCTGCAGCCGCGTGACCGCGCCGGTCTCGACGCCATGGCGGCCGCAGTGGCCGAGCCGTCGTCGCCCGAGTTCCGGCACTTCCTCACTGCGCCGGAGTTCGCGTCGCGCTTCGGCGCCGACCCGACGACGGTGGCGGCGGTGCGGGCATGGCTGGCCGGAGCCGGACTGCAGGCCGGCCCCACGGCGACCGACGGTCTGCTGGTTCCAGTGCACGCGACGGTGGCCCAGTTGCGCGGCGCCTTCGGGGTCGGCTTCGAGCGCTACCGGCTGCCG